>JAFSFF010000282.1 GCA_017435375.1 Thermoguttaceae bacterium | reverse complement strand
GTTCAGGAGCCCGGTTTGCGGACTTCCTCCCATACTCGACGCGCGGCTTTTCCCGTCGGCGATCGCGCAAATCGAACTCGAGCCGCCAAGGTGGCAGCTGACGATTCGACGGTCGGCGCCGAACAGTTCGCGGCAACGGGTCGCGATGTAACGATGGCTCGCGCCGTGGAAGCCGTAGCGCCGGACGCCGTATTTTTCCGCCCATTCGAACGGAACGCCGTAATAACGGTTGCGCGCCGGAATTTCTTCGTGGAACCCGGTTTCGAACGCCGCGACGAGCGGAATTTCCGGAAGTTTTTCCTTCAATTCGCGCATCGCTTTAACGTAAGGCGGGTTGTGCGCCGGAAGAACCGCGTTGAACTCTTCCATCGCCGCGAGAAGTTCGTCCGTTACCGGTTGGACGCCGGTGTAACCGTATGCGAAAACGGCTTTAAAACCGATTCCGGCGATCTCGTCCGCGCTTTGCAGGCAGCCGGTTTCCGGGTCGGTCAGTTGACGCAAGCACTCGCGCACCGCGACGCCGTGATTCGGCGCGGAAACGTTTTCTTCCTTTTTAAAGTCGCCGATCGAAATTTGGCAAGGACTCGCCGCTTCGCCGATACGCTCGACGCGACCGCGCGCCAAAAGGCGTTCGCCGTCCATATCGTACAAACTGTACTTGAAGCTGGTCGACCCTAAGTTCGCCACCAAAATTTTCATCGCTTTGGCTCCTCGTCTTGCTTTTTCGAGTTCGATTCGATCGGCGTTTGAGCAAAACGCCCCCGTTCGCTGAAAAATTTACGCTTTTACAATAAAAACGTTTCTCTTTCAACGTTGCGCAACTATCCGCGTCGCCGCGTTAAACGCTTCGACTTAACTAACGACGCGAACTCTTTTTTCGCTCGTTTTATCTCAAGCGGTGAACGCTTCGATCACGCCCTCGGCCGGACGCGGAACGACGTGCGCGGCGACCAATTCGCCGACCGCTTGCGCGGCCGCGGCGCCGGCGTCGACCGCGGCGCGAACGCTTCCGACGTCGCCGCGAACGACGGTCGTAACGAGACCGCCGCCAATACGAATGCTTTTCACCACTTCGACGTCGGCGGCTTTCGCCATCGCGTCGGTCGCGTTGACGAGAGCGAGAACGCCTTTCGTTTCAATCAATCCAATAGCGTCGTTCATTTTTATTTCCTTCGTATTTAGCGTTTATTTTCGTTTTATTCTCTATTTCTTGCGCCGTCGCGCTCGAAAAAACGAACCCTAAAGTTCGTTTTCATTATTTCGAGGCGGATTTCTTGACTTGCGGCAAGATTTTTTCAACGTCGCCGTTCGGACGCGGAATGACTTGAACGCCGGTGATTTCGCCGATGCGGGACGCGGCGGCGGCGCCGGCGTCGGTCGCGGCTTTGACGGCGGCGACGTCGCCGGTAACGAAGACGGTAACGATCCCGCTACCCGGTTTGTCCCAACCGAGAAATTCGACGTTCGCGGCTTTCATCATCGCGTCCGTCGCTTCAAACAGGGTGATGAAGCCCTTGCCTTCGAGAATTCCCAACGCTTGCATCGGTTTTGCCATTTTAGTTCTCCGTATTATTAATAATGTCGAGTCGTTCGCCTTCCGTCGCCGCTTCAGAGCGCCGACGTTCGACTCGCGACCGTCGTTTATTCTCTCATTAATGTTTTATTTACGTCGCTTTATTTAACGCCGTTTTACGCGACGCTCGTTTATTTTTTCAACGCGACAGCCGTCCCGTAAGCGTATACTTCGCAGGCGCCTTGAGCGATTTCGCCGGACGTGTACCGAACGCCGACGATCGCGTCCGCGCCCATTTCCGTCGCGCGGTCGATCATTCGCCGCGTCGCGATTTGCCGCGCTTCGTTCAAAAGCTCCGTATATCCGACAAGTTCGCCGCCGACGAGCGATTTCAAATTGGCGAAAATATCGCGTCCGACGTGTTTCGTTTGAACGACCGAACCTTGAACCAGCCCCAACGCGCGTTCGATTTGCGCGCCCGGCACCTCGTTAATCGTTAAAACTTGCATAGTTCGCCTATTTCACTCCGTTGTCGCCGCGTTGATTCGGCGCCTCGATTTTTATCGCGCGTTCGAGGTCGACGGCGCATTTTTTTGTCGTCGAAGCCAACTTCGAGTCAAACTCGCTTGACGCTCCTATCGCGGCGAATTAACCGCTTATCCGCAAACGTTACTTCAGCAACTCGATTTTCGTCGCGTGTTCGAGGTCGACCGCGTTCCCTTCGTCGGTGTCGAGGTGAACTTCGAGCTTGATTCCCTTTCCGACGCGAACCAGAACGTTTTCAAAAACGAGCGAACAGTCGTTCGACTCGACGCGCAGTTTCATCATCTCTTTATCTTTGACGCCGTAATACGCCGCGTCTTCGGGGCCCATATGAACGTGGCGCGCCGCGCGAATAACGCCTTTTTTCAATTCGACGACGCCGGCCGGGCCGACCAAAACGCACCCGGGCGAACCGTCGAGTTTGCCGCTTTCGCGCACTGGAGCGTCGATTCCTAAAGAAATAGCGTCGGTGAAAGACAATTCGACTTGCGACTCTTTTCGCGTCGGGCCCAAGATGCGCACCGACGGCAGCATTCGTTTGCGCGGGCCGATCAACATCACCGTTTCTTCCGCCGCGAAAAAGCCGTCTTGATAAAGATCCTTCATTTTCGTCAGCGTTTTGCCCTTGCCGAAGAGCGTTTCGACGTCGGCGTCGGTCAGGTGAATATGACGCGCCGAGATGCTGACGACGAGTTCCGACTTGCGCGGTTGGACGACCGGTTCCGGCGCTTGTCCGCCCAACGCTCCGACGACCGCGTTCGCGACCTCGGCGCTCGACGCGCCGCCGGCGTCGCGGAGAATTTGACGAACGATCGCTTCGATCGTATCGCGACTAACGTTTCGTAAAGAAGAGCCCATTTGTCTCGTCTCTCTCCCATTTTTATGTTCGTCGTTTTTGCGACGACGTCGACCTTCCGTCGCCGCGGAAACGGGCGAATAACGTTTCGTCCCTACGCTTGCCGAAGATAAAAGCGACTTTTTACGCCGCGCTTTTTCACTAAACGAAACAACCGGCGCGAACGTTAAAAACGCTCTATTTTTCCTCGATTTGCAGAAATTCCGGGCTGGATTCCCAACTTCTCTATTATAACCTAAATTTTTATTTTTTAAAGAAGCGCCTTAAAAAAACTCTCAAGATTGTCGTCGACGGAAACGTTCCCGGGGCTTGCGCGTTACTCCTTCTTGTTTACAATAAAACGCGGAGCCGCGATTCCCTTTTCGCCAACCGGACGGCGCGGTTCCTTCGCCTATTTCCCTTCCCCTTCCCCTTTCGGAACGCCGCGACGCGACGGCGCTCGTCTTTTATGTTCAAGAAAATAATTGTCGCCGCCGTCAAAATATCGCTCGTCGTCGCGCTTTTTGCCTTTATGGCCGTTCGAGCCTTGAAGGGCTCCGCCTTTTCCGAACTTCGCGTCGACGCGCAAGGCGCCGCTTTTTTAGCGCTCGGCCTCTTTTTCAACTTTGTCGCCACGACAATCACCCTCGTTCGCTGGCGAGCGTTGGTTCAAGCGCTCGACGCGCCGCTTTCGCTAAAAGACGCGTTAAGATTCGGTTTTTTAGGGTTTGCGTTCAATCTTTCGCCGCTGGGCGTCGTCGGCGGCGACGCGACGAAAATCGTTTTAGTCGCTAAAAAAACGTCGATTTCCGCCGAAGCGGCGACGGCGAGCGTTGTAATCGACCGTTTTCTCGGACTTTACGCAATGTTTGTGTTGGGACTTTTTGTCGCGTTCGTTTCCGGTTTTTACGCGAATCCCGAACCGCTCGCCCGGTTCGTCGCGCACGGCTTAATCGCGCTAACTCTTGCTTCGACAATATTTTTACTTTTTGTCGTTATTCCGCCGAGCCGTCGACGCCGACGCGAAAAACTTGCCGGCGCCATTCCGCTCGTCGGCGCCGTTCTAGAAAAAGCGACGACCGCCACCTTGCTCTATCGTCGTCGCAAATCGACATTGCTTATCGCCTTCGCCGCGACGCTCGTCGTTCACTCCTTTTTTTCTATTTCTCTATATTGTTTAGCAAAAGGACTTTACCGCGTTATTCCGTCGTTCGTCGACCATTTTGTTCTTTACTGCTCCGCCAACGTCGGGTCGATAATCCCGTTAAGCGCCGGGCCGTTCGAGTATTTTTTAGACGAGCTTTACCCGCTCTTTAAAGTCGACGCAAGCGTCCAACTTAGCGCAGGTTACGGCGCGACCGTCGGCGTCGCGTACCGCTTGGCCGCCGTTTGCGTCGCCGCGCTCGGCGTCGTTTATTACTTCGCTTCCCAACCGCGACGCCGATCGGACGCCAAGTAACAACGCCGTCATCGCCGACTTAACCGTCGCCGCTTCGCCTAAACTTTCCGCGACGCAACAAACGCTCCGTTCATATTCAATGAAGCTTAAACTTCGATATTTGCTAATATTAACGTCGACGCTTACGGCTCTTGCGCGCGACGCCCACACGACGCCACAAACCATCGCCCAAAGCGTCGGCGACCGCGTTGTCGTTACGAAAGAAAACGCGCGTTTTCTCTTATACCTCGGCTCTAACGCTCGTTGGCTCGTCGACAGACGACACGGCGTCGTTTCCGCGTGGGCCCTTGAAGAAGAACGCCCTCTTTGGTCGTCTAGCGGAGTCGTTTTCCGTCTTAACCCCGCTTCAAACCGCGACATACAGAACGCCGCTAACCTTAAATTTTCTACTCCGCGACCGACGACGGAAATTTTTGGGCGCGTTTATCTTTTTCTCGACGATATTACAGGACTTAGCGACAACGAGCCCCCGCCTTCCTTAAAGAAGAATCTGCTTATCGCGCTCGACCCTCGCGCGCAAGGTCGTTTAGTTTGGCGCCGTCGCGCCGAAGACTTCGCCCTTTTCTTTGCTCCTCAAGAACGAAACGTTTTATGTTTCCGGAACGAGGTCGTTCCGCTTCCAAACGACGAACTTCTCGTCCAGGTTCAAGGCAAACGCAAAGTCAAACGCTTTGCGCTCGACGCCGCGACCGGCGCGTTTCGACTTCTAGACGACTAAAAGACGCTTCGCCGCGCTTGCGAACGGTCTTCGCTATTCTTTATTCTAACTGAGCAAGCCGCGTTGAAATCGGCCCCGTCGAGCCAACCTCGTTTTGACCGATTTCCGACTTTCCATATCGCTTCGAACCGAGCGTTGTCTTCAACTTCTTCTTAGAACGCCGCTATAACGACCTTTTTTCTTTATGCGTATCCTGTAAGCAACCTGCACTCTTTTGTTT
>JAFSFF010000281.1 GCA_017435375.1 Thermoguttaceae bacterium | reverse complement strand
CGGGAAAAAATGAGAAAAACGGGAAGAATAGCGAAAATAAGAAAGGCGGAGCAAACGGCGCCGACGTCGCCGCCTCGAAAGCCGCGGAGCTTTTAGGCGGCGCGACCGACCGCTTCGCCGACGTTTTTAGCGAAGAGGGGAGCAAGGAGGAGACGGTCGGGTTCGACGAAACGCTCGTCGACGAGGAGACGCGCCAAAAATACGCCGCCGACCGAACGACCGTCGCGCCGACCCTCGCGTCGCGTTCCGAAGCGGAGGACGCCGACGAACGTCCGAAATATCGACTTGAGTACAAATTTCAACCGAACGCGTCGCTCCGTTGGAACGTCGTTCATCAGGTGCGCAAAAAGGTCTCTTACGCCGGGAAGGAAACGACGACCGAAACGTCGTCGACGGCGTTCCGACGTTGGGATTTCGGCGAACGCGGCGCCGACGGGAAACTCGCGGCGCGACACGAGATCGACCGGATGATTCTGCGCCAAAACGAAGAGGGCAAAGACCCGATCGACTTCGACAGCGAGCGCGATTTGGTCGTTCCGAAGGAGATCGCGGCGTTCGGAACCGAGAAGGCGATCGGCGTCGTCTTGGAGACGTTCGACATTAATCCTTGCGGCGTTATGTCCGACAAAAAGAAGCTCGTCGCCGAGTACCAAGGGCGCGAGGGCGACTCGAACGTTTTGGTTCCGTTCCCGACCGAGCCGGTCGCGGTCGGCGACGTTTGGACGGTTCCTTACGCGCTTTATTTGAAGGGCGGCGACGAGGTCGTTCGACCGTATCGCGTCGTCGAGCGGTTCCGCTTGGAGAGCGTCGACGAGAAATTCGCGACGATCTCTTTTACGACGACGTTAATGTCGATCGTCGACGACCCGGTCGTCGAGGGCGCGCTCGCCGAACGGCTTTTTAGCGGTCGCGCGCTCTTCGACCGCGAACGGGGGCTGACGTTGCGAACGGAGTTGACGTTTAACCGCCGGGTCGCGAACGCGTTCGGTTTTTCCAGTTATCTCGAATATAACTGCCAAGTCGTCGAAAAATTGATTCGCGACGACGAAAATAGCGAACCGGCGGAAGTCGGCGAATCGGCGACGACCGCGGAACCGGCGCAAGACGCGCAAACGGCGGAAGTCGGCGAATCGGCGCAAGACGCGGAACCGGCGCAAGGCGGAGAAAGCGAAGAGGCGAAAACTCCGGAAAATTGACGCTAAAACGGCGTTTTGGTAAAAAAGTTTCGTTCGACGGCGCGTCGACGACGTACAAAAGAGCGGCGCGTTCGTTTTTTAAGAAATATTCGGCGTAATTTTAAAAATAGGCGCAACTGAAAAAATGGATAAATCTGGAAAAGTTTTTGTAACCGGCGCGACCGGTTTTATCGGTTCCAGCTTGACGCGGCAACTCTTGGAGGCGGGGTACGTCGTGCGCGGAATGAGCCGTTCGAAACCGAAGGCGCCTCCCGGAGCCGAAGATTCGCTCGACGCGCTTTGGAACCATCCGAATTTCGAATACGTCGCCGGCGACATTAACGACGTCGACTCGCTGACGCGCGCAATGGAAGGCTGCCGATACGCGATTTCGCTCGCCGGGTACGCTCGCAACTTCGCCCGCGATCCGCAAGTTTTTCATCGGATTAACGTCGACGGAATGCGCAACGTTTTCATCGCCGCGAAGAAGCTCGAACTCGAAAAAATCGTTTGGACGTCGACGATCGTAACGTTCGGCCCGACGCGAAAGGGGGAAACCGGCGACGAAAATATGCCGCGTATCACCGACAAATATTACACCGAGTACGAGGAGTCGAAGAGCGTCGCGGAGGCCGAGGCGCTTCAATGGGTCAAAAAGGGGCTGCCGCTGACGATCGTCAATCCGACGCGAGTGTACGGGCCCGGCCAACTTTCCGAAGGGAACGCGATGGCGGCGCTGATTCGCGACTATCGCCGAGGGACGGCGCCGTTCCTGTTGAATTGGGGGAAAAATATCGGAAATTACGGTTACGTCGACGACGTGGCGCGCGGACATATGTTGGCGTTGGAGAAGGGCCGAATTGGCGAACGTTATATTTTGGGCGGCGATAACGCTTCGCTCCTCGAACTTTTCCGTTTAATCGATAAAGTCGACGGTCGCCGACACTTCAAACTGCCGTTGTACAAGTTTTTCCCGTTGCTTTTCGCGAACGCGCAAAAGGCTTGGGCCCTCTTGACCGGCGCCTATCCCCGCATCACTCCCGGCTGGGTGCGGACTTTTTGCGTCGATTGGACGTATTCGTGCGAAAAAGCGAAAAACGAACTCGGATACGACCCGATTCCGCTGGAAGAGGGGTTGCGCCGCACTTGCGAATGGCTCGACGCGCTTGCCGCGAAGAAACGATAAACGGTCGCGTGTTCGCGTAAAAGTAATGTAATCGGCATAATTGGCGTAAATAGCGCGGTCTCGCGACGAACGTCCGCTTTAAAATGCGGAAAATAACGAAAAAAGGCGATTTTTCCAATGAAAAGAACTGCAAAAAACGAACGAACGAAGGAACGAAACGCGACAAAACGTCGGCGCGACCGCGAAGAAGCGTCGCGACCGGGCGAATTTTCGCGAGCGTTTCGTCGCTCGACGGCGGCGTTGGCGTTAACCTGCGGCGTCTGCGTCGTCGTCGCCGGTTGTCGAGCGTTCGGAGGCGCCGACGACGAGCGTTTTCGACAAGGACGCGGCGAGTACGCGCTGAACGACGAAGCCGTTCTTCGCGATTGGGAACGAGCCGCTCGCGAAGCGGGAGAAACCGCGCAAAACGGAGGAAACGGCGAAAAAAGCCAAAAGACCGAAACGGCGCGAGACGCGGGGAAAGACCCGGCGTCGAGTCGACCGGTTTTGCGTTCCGCCGCGTTCGACGAAGATGCGGAACGTCGCGTCGTTTCTCGCAAGCCGATCGCCGGCGCGCCGACGTTGAAGGAACCCGAAGCGCCGAAGAGTTTTAGCGAGCGCGTTAAGGGACTGTTTTCGTTTCCGAAAAAAGAGACGAAACGCTCGTTTAACGCGAACGACGCCGAGCGGTTCGACGCTTCGAGAAATACGGCGACTTCCGTTTCCGGAGGTTTCGCGCGTTCCGGCAATTCGGATAAAACGGCGCGTTCGACCGCGACCGGATTTTCGTTGGGGCGCGGATTGCCGAACGTTTTTGCGTCTTCGAAGCGTCGCGGACGCGAAAAATTTCCCGTCGATCCGGTTTTGCAATACGACGAATCGCGGTTTATGCCCAGTTTTCAAACTTGCCAACAATATTATTCGCCGCTGAAGCCGCGCGCCGCGGTCGCCCAACCGTCGACTTCTTTTGAATCGACGAGTCGGGAAAAGGCGGCGCAAACCGCTCGAACGAACGGTTCCGTCGCGAAGCAAACTCGGCGACAAGCGGCGACGCGAGTTTCCGGACGCGAACTTGTCGCCCATTCCGAAAAGCGTCGAGCGGGAACGCTTGAAGACGCGTTCGGCGCCGCGACGAGCGGCGGCGCGTCGAAAGCGTCGACGACCGGATGGGGAAAGACGCGGCCGATCGCGGTCGCGGCGAACGAAGAAAGCGTCGGGGCGAAAGCGCCGGTCGCTTCGGTCGGGTATTTGAACGCGGCGCGTAAAGAGAAGGCGAATTTTCAAGCGTTAACGGCGCGTTGCGACGGTTTTTTTGGTTGGGAAAGCGACGACGAAGCCCTTTTGGACGCGATCGCCGAACCGACGGAAAAGGTCGGCGAGCGTTTAACCGCGTACGCGACGGCGCCGACGCCGACTCCGTCCGCGTTTCCCGTCGCGAAGCCTTCCGCGTTTGCGACCGCCGTCGCCGAAATCGCGACGACGAACGAGCGAGACGTTCGGTTTGGGGAAGACGCGGCGACTTTAACGGCGTATGCGCCGACGCAAGACCCGACGGCGGTTCCGCAAAACGTCGCGCCGTCGTCGAACGAATCGGTCGCGAAGATTGGCGAAGTTGCGAAGATTGGCGAAGTCGCGGAGGTTGCGCGGAACGCCGAGAGCGCGCCGAACGCTCCCGTCGCGGCGAGCGCGTCGCCGGTTTTAACGGCTTATTCGCCGTCGACGACGCAAAAGGACGAGGAAACGCGTTCCGATTTGGCCTCTCGTCTCGGCGAGACGGGATTTGATTGGTTTGATTCGCGAGCGAAAAACGCCGAGGCGGAATCCGCGAACGACGCGGCGACCGTCGCGACGTTGGAAACGCCGATCGCGTCGAGCGTTCCGAGCGAAACGACGAAAGAGGCGGAGAATGAAACGATCGAATTAATTTCCGGAGAGCCGCGCGTCGATTTGGACGCCGCGCTTGCCGATCGTTTCCCTTCGACTCCCGTTCCCGTCGCGGAGGTTGAGAAAGCGGCGCAATCTTTGCCGGTCGCGGAGGTTGGGGAATTAGATTCGAGTTTGCCGGTCGCTTCGACTTCCGTTCCCGTCGCAGATGTTGAGAAAGCGGCGCAATCTTTGCCGGTCGCGGAGGTTGGGGAATTGGATTCGAGTTTGCCGGTCGCTTCGACTTCCGTTCCCGTCGCGGTGGTTGAGAAGACGGCGCAATCTTTGCCGGTCGCGGAGGTTGGAGAGAATTCAAGTTTGCCGGTCGCTTCGGCTCCCGTTCCCGTCGCGGAAGTTGAGAAGACGGCGCAGCCTTTGCCGGTCGCTCCGATTCCGGTTGAAGAAAGCGCGCGAGTTTTAACGCCGGTCGCCGTCGAAGCTCTCGCCGTCGAGGCGCCGCGCGCTCTCGCCGCCGTCGAAGACGTCGTTGGAGAAGAAAACGGCGTCGCCGGGCCGAATTTTGCGCTCGCCGCGCCCGGTCTCGGCGCCGGAGAAGCGATTCAAGACGCCGCCGACGAACGGAAAAACGCCGCCGTCGCGAAGCCGCTTTCCGGGGACGAAATCGCTTGGGTCGAGCAAATTGAGGGCGCGATTCGAGCGCTCGTCGCCGAACGCGACGCGAAAAAGGCCGCCGGGGAAGACGTCCGCCGACTCGACGCGCGCTTGCGCCTTCTTTATCTCGCCGTCGACGAGTACGACCGGTCGATTCAGGTGATTCAAGACGACGCCGACCCGCTGAAGGTCTTTTGGGAGAACGAACGCGGCGAACTCGAAACGCTTTTGCAAAGTCGGCTGGAAGAAATCGACCCGACGTTCGTCGCCGAACGGTTGCAAGCCGGGCTCGATTCGCTCGCCGGACTCTGCGATCTGCGCGTTCGCAAGTCGGTTCTCGCCGTCGCGCCCGCTTGTTTCGGACTTTACGAAGAACGGAGCGACGCGTATAAACCGGGCGAAACCGTCTTCGCGTACGCCGAGTTGGAATACGTCTCTTGCCGCGAAACGGAGGAAGGGCGGCTTATCGACGTCGAGTGCCGTTGGCGGCTCCTGAACGCCGACGGTTCCGAACTGACGCCGGTCGAGACGCAACGTTGCTCGAATTTGTCCGAAACGAAGCTCCGCGACGTCGTCTTGAACGTCTCCGCGCCGTTGCCGAAAGACTTGGCGCCGGGAACCTACCTGCTCGAAACGGAAGTCGTCGATATGAACCGCCCGGGAGCGAAGCCGGCGAAAGAACGGCTTGAATTGACCGTCGTCGCCGGAAATAACGTCGAGAAAGCGGCGAAGTAACGCGGGGGCGACGGTCGACTTGGCGCGTCGAAGGGGCGCGCTTGGACGGCGTATTTGTTAATATTGTTAAAATCGGCGAAAAAAAACGTCGAACGAAGCGCGGCGGCGAAGAAAACCGTCGCGTTTCTTGTTTTTTACGACGGAAGAGAAGAAACGACGCGATAAACGCTCGTCGTTGTGAAAATATATTAAGGAGACGAGAAATTGGCTTCGTTCGATTGGGAAAACGGCGGTTTCGGCGAGACGTTCGAGGGAACGACGGCGACCGGCGCGAAAAACGTCGACGCGGCGACCGGCGAAGGGGGCGGGCCTCCGACGTTGTCGGTCGGCGAACTGACGCGGCTGTTAAAATCGGTCGTCGAGGAAATCTTTTTCGACGTTTGCGTCGTCGGCGAAATCTCAAACCTCTCGCAACCGAAAAGCGGACACGCGTATTTCACCTTAAAAGACGAAACGGCGCAACTTTCGGCGGCGATTTGGAAGTCGACGACGGCGAAACTGAAATTCGATTTGCGCAACGGAATGCAGGTCGTTTGTCGGGGGCGAATCGAGGTTTACCCGCCGCACGGGAAATATCAGCTGGTCGCGACGAGCGTCGAGCCGATGGGCGTCGGCGCGCTCGAATTGGCGTTTCAGCAACTGCAGGAGAAGTTGGCTCGCGAAGGGCTTTTCGCGCCGGAACGGAAGAAGCGACCGCCGAAAATCGTCCGGCGAATCGGTTTGGCGACGAGCGCGACCGGGGCGGCGATTCGCGACTTTTTGAACGTTTTGGGACGGCGAACGAAACGGGTCGACGTCGTCGTCGCGCCGACGAAAGTGCAGGGGGACGGCGCGGCGCGGGACGTCGTTCGGGCGCTGACCCTTTTGAACGATTTGCGGGACGAACTCCGGCTCGACGCGATCGCGTTGGTGCGGGGCGGAGGAAGCGTCGAAGACCTTTGGACGTTCAACGAAGAGCCGGTCGTTCGAGCGATCGCGGCGTCGCGGCTCCCGGTCGCGACCGGAATCGGACACGAGATCGACGTTTCGCTGAGCGATTTGGCCGCCGACCTGCACGCGCTGACCCCGAGCGACGCGGCGGCGCGGTTGGTTCCGGAGGACGAGTCGTTCGTTCGAGCGTTGGACGATTGGAGCGTTCGGCTTCGGCGCGGCGTCGAGCGGCGCATCGAAACGGCGAACGAGCGGCTCAAGCGAATTTCGACGGCGCGAGCGTTCGGCGCTCCGGCGGAGGTCTTGACCGAGAAGCGGCGGCAGCGGGCGCTCGACTTCGAACGGCGGTTGACGGCGGGCGTCGAGACGGCGTTGAAAAAAGCGGAACTGCGAACGGCGGAGGTCGCGGCGAAGTTGGACGCGCTCAGTCCGTTGGCGGTCTTAGGACGCGGATACTCGTTGACGAAACGAGCGCGGGACGGGCGGCTCTTGCGGAGCGTCGCCGACGCGGAGATCGGCGAAACGTTGGAAACGCGGGTCGCCGACGGAACCGTCCGGAGCGTCGTCGTCGAACGTTCGCCGTTGGAAGATTGAACGCGGGGCGCCGTTTTTGCCCTTATTAATATATATTGACAAAATCGGCGAAAAAGGCGACGAGCGGAAAACGCTCGACGGCGCGCGGTCGCGGGGACGCGTTGGAAGTTTGTCGGTCGCGGCGATTTTAACGTTGCGGCGATTCGCGACGGTCGCGCTGAATTTGCCGGCGTTTCCCTTTGATTTGCGGATCGCCGATTTCTTCGCGCATCTCTTCTTGCAGTTCTTGTCGCGTCATTCGGAGTTCGCGTTCCCAACGGAAGCGGCGCCAAGCGTAATCGCCGACCGCGAAAAGGACGAGCGCGGCGCAAAGTTGGAGCGCGAGTCGAACGAGAAACTCGAAAAAAAACGCCGCGATTCCCGCGACCGAAGCGGCGCCGACGTTCGCCAACGTCTCGCGGTCGCGCCAAAACGCCCAACCGACGAGCGCGACGACGCAAACGATTTTAACGATTCCGAAGACTATTTGGACGAGCGACTCCCCGGAAAAAAGGCGTTGGAAACCTTTGATCGGGTTCAAACGGTTAAAATCGGGGGCGAGTTTGTTCGGAAGGAAGAGAAAACCGCTCTGCAAAAGGTTCGCCGCGACGGCGCAAAAAACGACGACGGCGCCGAAAATTGCAAATTGGCGTAAAAAAAAGAAAATAGTTTCGCTAAATTGCGCCGTTAGCGTCGCCGCGTCGGTCGAAAGGGCG
>JAFSFF010000002.1 GCA_017435375.1 Thermoguttaceae bacterium | reverse complement strand
GTCGACGGTCGAAACGCCCGCTCGTTCGAGCGCCGCCGCTCGCGACGCCGGGTCGGAAAGCTCCGCGACGATCGCTCGAACCGCGTCGACGATTTCAAGGCGCGAACCGTAATTGATTGCAAGAGCAAGCGTTAGACCGGTGTTTTGAGCGCTTGACTCGACCGTCTTGTCCATCTCGGCGAGAACGTCGGCGGGGATTCCGTCGCGGCGTCCGACGACGCGAAGTCGCACGTTCTGCGCTTCCAACATCGGGCGCTGCTCGATCATATACGCCTTTAAAAGGGCCATCAGCGCGTTCAGTTCGAGTTGCGGGCGCTTCCAGTTTTCGCTCGAAAAACAGTACAACGTCAGCCGCTCGATTCCGAGATTCGACGCTTCCTCGACCAACTTCGGGACGATTTCCGAACCGCGAATATGACCCTCCGGACGCGGAAGACCGCGACGCTCGGCCCAACGACCGTTGCCGTCCATTACGATCGCTATGTGTCGAGGAATCGGCGGGTTAGGGGGAAGCGCGCCGGGGGAAACGGCGTCGAAAGGCGCGGGAGCGTTTTCGGATTGCATCGCGGGTTCCTTTGTCAAAAGGGGGAAACGAAACGCGGCGCGTTCGAGCAAAGGAACGCGACCGCTCAAGTTTTCAGTATAATCGCGGTTTCCGGAAAAGTCAAGCGGGCGAACGCGCTTTTTCTCGGCGCTTTGGGGCCGTTTTTGCGGAGAAGCGACGGGCGATTCGGGGAAAAATCGCGTTTTTTGAGCGAAAAGAGCGTTTTTCGCTTGACTTCCGAGGGCCGACCTTGCATAATCGACGGAAACGGGCCGCGCCGTCGAACGTCGGCGACGCGACGGAGAAAGTCGAAAGATCGAAAAAACGGAGTTATCGGGAGGAGAGAGAAAATGAAAACGTTGCGAACGTTGACGTTGGCGTTGGCGGCGCTTTTGACCGCGACGCTGAGCGTCGGCGCGGTTCGGGCCGAGCGCGGGGACTCGACGCCGCTTCTTAAAACGCCGAGTCGCGGGCTTTGCGCGCATCGCGGAACGATGCGGAACGGGCCGGAGAATACGATCGAAGCGTTCAAAATGGCCGCGGAGGCGGGCGCGGGACAGATCGAGTTGGACGTCCGCGTTTCGAAGGACGGGGCGCTGATCGTTATGCACGACGCGACGGTCGACCGAACGACGACCGGAAAGGGGAAAGTCGCGGAACTTACGCTCGCCGAAATCAAAAGTTTCGACGCCGGAATCAAGTTCGGCGAAGCGTTTAAGGGCGCGACCGTTCCGACGTTCGAGGAAGCGTTGGCGGTCATGCCGCGCGACACTTGGATTAACGTGCATTATTATGGGCCGGTCGAGGCGGTCGCGAAGGTCGTCGCGGTCATCGTCGAGCAAAAGCGGCTCGATAGGGCGTTTTTGGCGACGACGAAGGAAAATATTTTGGCGGCGCGGGCGGTCGAACCGGATATTTTGACTTGCAATATGACGCGGCAAGGGAAGGACTCGAAGGCTTACGTCGACTTGACGCTCGAGCTGAAAACGGAGTTCGTCCAGCTGGTGAAAGGCGTTTACACGCAAGAAGATTTGGCGCGATTGAAGGCGGCCGGCGTCCGAATCAACTGCTTCGGAACGAACGATCCGGAAGAGGTGAAACGGATGTGGAGCGAAGGGATCGATTTCCCGCTCGTCGACGACTTGTCGCTGATGAACCTGGTCGAGGAACGCAAGCTCGCGACGCAAGTCGACCGCGCTTGGGCCGTCGCTTGGCGCAATTTCTATTCGCCGCAAACTAAGCTCTTTTACGACTTTATCGAAAGTCGCGAAGTCGGGAAAACGCTCGACCTGCTTCCGACCGAGGCCGAAGTCGCGCGCCTTTATCCGAACGAATGCGGATACGGGACGGCGATGGAGGACTGCGCGATTTCCGGCGGCGTCATGTTGACCGCGCTCGTCGACCGCTTCGCCAATACCGGCGACGAAACGCTTAAAGCGAAAGCGCGCGACGTTTTCGAAGGGCTCGAACTCTTGACGACCGTTTCCGGCTCGCCCGGGTTCGTCGCTCGCGGCGTCAGCCCGAAAGCGCCGAAGTCTTGGTATATCAACAGTTCGCGCGACCAAGTAACGCATCTCGCGCTGGCGGTTTGGGAATATTGGCGCTCTCCGCTCTCCGACGACGAAACGAAGGAACGCGCCGCGAAAATTCTCTTCGCGATCGCCGACCGAATGACGCGAAACGTCGTTCCGGAGAACGATTTCGACTTCCTCTGCTCCGACGGAACCCGTTGCCGTCGCGGGATTTGCCGAATGGCGAACGTCGACGATCACGAGGCGGCGCGGCTGACGGCGCTTTACGCGGTCGCTTGGGACGTCGCGAAACGTTCCGGGAACGACGGAAAAGCGGACGAATATTGGACGCTTTGGCGGCGTTGGGCGCCGGAAACGGTCGCGCAGTCGGCGCATATTCGGGAAAACGTTGAGTTGCAAAACGCGGTCGCGACTTACGCGCTGCTGCAAATGCAGGAATCGCTCGACGTTCTTTGGCGGCTCGAACCGGACGCGGAACTGAAAAAGACGCTCG
>JAFSFF010000280.1 GCA_017435375.1 Thermoguttaceae bacterium | reverse complement strand
TCCGCGGTCGCCTTATTTTTCCGATTCGCGACGTGCAAGACCGCGTCGTCGCGTTCGGCGGGCGGCTCCTCCCGAACACGACGCTGAAAAGCCCGGCGAAATACGTCAACTCGCCGGAAACGCCGATTTTTACGAAGTCGAAAATGGTTTACGGCCTCGACTTGGCCCGCAACGCGATCCGCAAAACCCGCAAAGTTCTCGTCGTCGAAGGGTATACCGACTGCGCGATGGCGGCGCAATTCGGCTTCGAGAACGTCGTCGCGGTCTTGGGAACGGCCCTCGGCGCGGAACACGTTCGGATGTTGAAGCGGTTCGCGGACAAAATGATTTTGCTCCTCGACGGCGACGAAGCGGGCCAAAAACGGACGCGGGAAGTCCTCCGCTTTTTCGTCGAGCAAGGCGTCGATATGAACGTCTTGACGCTCCCGAACGGCGCCGACCCTTGCGAGTTTTTGCTCGAAAACGGCGCGGAACCGTTCGAGGAACTCCTCGAAACCGGAACGGTCGACGCGATGGACTGCGCGTTCGACGCCGCGACCGCCGGAATCGACCTCGAAAACGACGTCGTCGGCGCCGCGAAAGCGCTCGATTCGCTCCTCGAAATCGTCGCGCTCTTCCCGGAACGCTCGACCGCGTCCGACGACCCGGTTCGCCTCCGAATGCTGAAAACGATTCAGCGTTTCGCCGCCCGTTTCCGCGTTAGCGAAGCGGAAATTCGACGGCAGTTGGCCGAACGTCGGCAAAAACAACGCGCGAACGCCGAACGAGACGCTTTCCGCGAACAACGTTGGGAAGAACGTCGCGAACGGAACGCCGAGCGTTGGAGCGCGCCCAATTCCGACGCCGAATCGCTCCCGCCGCCTCCGGTCGACCCGGAAGCGGAACGAATCGCCGCCTTCCGACGCGATTGGGTTTATCCGGTTCCAGGCGCCGACGACGAAACCGACGACGAGTTGCGGGAACGCTTCCCGCCGTTCGAAAAAAACGTTTGGAACGACCCGCGCTTCCTTCCTAACGTTTTGGAACGCGAATACTTAGAGCTTTGGCTCGTCCAACCGGAACACTATCCGCGCCTCGCCGAAAACGTCCCGTTCGAAGCGTTGCGGTCGCCGATAACCCGTCAACTCGACTTGATGGCGCGCGATCTTTGGAATCGCGGCGATTTGCCGACCTTCGAACGCGTTATGTTGCGATACGAAGACGAAGCGATGAAAGCGTTTTTGATCGGGCTCGACGAAAGCGCCGCCGCGAAACGACTCCCCGAAACGATCGCCGATCCCGAAAACCTCGAAACGCTGTTGCGCGATATTTTCGCCGGTTTCGAACGCGAACGTTTCAAGCGCGAACTGCCGCGGCAAGTCGGTCGGCTCCGCGAAACCGAACTTAGTCCCGAAGACAAATTGCAAGCGCTCCTCGAATGCCGTCGCTTGCTCCAAGAAAAAGAAGAAAACCGATTCGACTGAACCGTTTTTACGGACGAAGACGGGTCGAACGGTCGGCGATTCGCCGTCGAAACGGCGTTTCCGTTCGTTATTTTGAACGCGCCTTTCGAAAAGCGAATCGTCGCGAAACCCTTGCTGGCGACAAGACGTCGTCAAGGAGAAACCAGTGTCGAGATTTAATTGGAACGTCGTTGATTTTCAAGAACTTTTGGCCAAAGGGAAGGCGCAAGGGTACATTACCGTTCAAGAATTTACTCAGCTGATCGTTACCGCCGACTCGATCGACTCAAACTGCGTCAAAGAGTGGAAAGCGCGCCTCGACGAAGAGGACGTCGAAATCGTCGAAGACGACTCGCAAGACGCTTGTTTCGATTACTTTGTTTCCGACGACGACGAGCCGACGCGAGCCGCCGACTACGAAGAATATCGCGTCGAACGCGAACCCGAACGCGTCGATTCCGTCGTCGCCGCGCTCGATTTCGGCGACGCGGAACGCTGGAACTCGGATCCGATTCGTCTTTATTTATCGCAACTTGCCGAGATTCCGCTTCTAACGCGGGAAGAGGAAGTCGCCGCGTCGCGCAAAATCGAAACGACTCGCCGTCGTTTCCGCCGCGTCGTTTTTTCGTCGCCCGCCGCCGTTTGCGAAGCGACCCGACTTATTCGCGACGTCTGCGAAGGACGCGCCGCGTTCGACCGAACGATCAAGAAAAATATCTCCGAACGCCTTTCGAAAGAAGCGATTCAAAGCCGAATGCCGGCCAATCTCGAAACGCTCGAACGCGCCGTCGACAAGTTGCGCGCCGATTGGCGTCGGTTGCGTTCTTCGTCGACTTCGCCCGAAGAGAAGATTAACCTCAAACGCGAGACGAACTTGCGTCGACGTCGCTGCGCTCTTTTGCTCGAAGAATTGAGCTTGCGCACCCGCCGCGCGCACGCCATTGTAAAAACGATGAAAGCGACGAGCGCTCGTTTCGCCGAACTGCGCGCCTTTATGCGTTCGCCGCGTTACGCTTGCGCTTCGCCGAACCGTCGCGCCGCGATCAAAGCCGAATGGCGTTCTCTCCGTCGTCAAGCGCAAGAATCGCCCCGCAGTTTGGAGCGTCGACTCGAAAAAATCGCTCGTTACCAACGCGAATACGAAGAAGCGAAAAGCGCTTTGTCTCGCGGCAATCTGCGCCTCGTCGTTTCCATCGCGAAAAAATATCGCAATCGAGGTATGAGTTTTCTCGATCTCATTCAAGAAGGCAATACCGGCCTGATGCGCGCCGTCGACAAATTCGAATACCGAAGAGGTTATAAGTTTTCGACTTACGCGACCTGGTGGATCCGTCAGGCGATCACCCGCGCCATCTCGGAACAAGCGCGCACCATTCGCATTCCGGCGCATATGATCGACATTCTGTCGAAATTGCGAACGATTCAAAAAAACGAATTTCAGCGTTCCGGGCGCGAACTTAGCGTCGAAGAATTGTCGTTGCGCGCTAAAATGTGCCCGAGAGAAATTGAAAGCATCTTCCAAAGCGGCGCTTCTCCGATTAGTCTCGAACGTCCTATCGGCGATTACGACGACGCGAACTTTGGCGATTTCGTCGCCGACTCGTCCTACGAACGTCCGGAAAAGAGCGCCGGCAACCAAATGTTGCGTAAGGAGTTAGACAAACTTCTGAAAACGTTGACGCCTCGCGAACGCGAAATCATCAAACTTCGTTTCGGCTTCAAAAACGGCTATATGTACACGCTCGAAGAAGTCGGACGCATCTTCGAAGTTACTCGCGAAAGAGTGCGACAGATCGAAGCAAAAGCGGTTAAAAAACTGCAAACGCCCGGTCGTTCGCGCCGCCTTCTCGGTTTCCTCGACGAGTTGGATCGCGAAGCCGTTCTTGCGGAAAGCGGCGACGCGTTCGCGAAATAAACGAACGCGCAAACCGTTTGTTTTCCAACGTTAAAGAATCTCCGGAATCATTTCGATATGCGATTTAAAACGGCGACGCTCGGGTGCAAAGTCAATCAATACGAAACGCAGTTTTTGCGAACGGCGTTCGTCGCGAACGATTGGGAAGCGGTCGACGACGCCGCGTCGTCTAACGACGTCGACCTCGTTCTCGTCAACACCTGTTCGGTAACGGCGGAGAGCGACGCGAAGAGTCGAAAAACGGTTTCCCATTTCGCCAAACTTTATCCGAACGCGGAAATCGTTGTTTTAGGGTGTTTTGCGGCGTCCAATCCGACCGTCGCCGCGTCTCTTCCGAACGTTTCGGAAGTCGTTTCGGACAAACGGCGTCTCGTCGATTTTTTGCGTCGCCGCGGTTTGGAGACGATTCCGACCGGCGTCGACGGTTTCGCGGAACGCCGTCGCGCTTACGTCAAAATCCAAGACGGTTGCCGCGTCGGGTGCGCCTATTGCATTATCCCGTCGACGCGCCCTTATTTGCAAAGCCGACGCCCCGACGATATTCTCGCCGAGGCGCGAGCGCTTGTCGCCGCCGGTTATCGCGAAATCGTCCTAACCGGTATTCATCTCGGACATTACGGCGTCGACTTTTACCGCGCGACGCCCGAATCTTTGCCGCCGATTCCCGACGACGCGCCGCTCGACGCTTACCTCGAACGCTCCAATCGCGTTCCGGTCGAAGAGCGAACCGACCTCGGCGCGCTCTTGCGAACCCTTGTCGACGCGGAGCTTCCCGTTCGTTGGCGTCTCGGAAGTCTCGAAGCGGTCGAAGTTTGCGACAAAACGTTGCGCGTTTTCGAAGAGCGTCCGGACGTTCTTTGCCCGCAATTTCACCTCTCGATGCAAAGCGGCGACGACGACGTTTTGGCCGCGATGCGCCGTCGTTGGTCGAGCGCGCCGTTTATCGAAAAATGCCGCGAAATTTGCCGTCGAATTCCCGACGCCGCGCTGACGACCGACGTCATCGTCGGCTTTCCCGGCGAAACTAACGCGCAATTTGAAAGGACTTGCGACGTCGTCCGCGAACTCGAATTTTCGCGCGTTCACGTCTTCCGTTTCAGTCCGCGCGCCGGAACGGTCGCCGCCGGTCTCCCGAACCAAATCGCGCCGGAAGTCAAAAAAGAACGCGCCGCTCGCTTGCAACAAATCGCAAACGAACTGCGCGAACGGTTTGCGGAGCGTTTCGTCGGCAAAACGGCCCGCGTTCTCGTCGAGGAGATCGAACGGCGCCCCGACGGTCGAATCGTCGCGACCGGAACGACCGACCGCTACTTTAACGTCGAAATCCCGCTCGACGACGCCGCGTCAACCACAGAGCGCAACCCGTTAAACGACGACGTTTCCGCTCAAACAAAGCGACAAACCGCGCCTCTTGCGCTCGCCGACGCTTCGCCGCGTTCGGAATCGCTCGAATCGGTCGCCGGAGTCGCGCTCGGCGACGTTCTCGACGTCCGCTTGACGTCCCGTCGCGGCGACGTTTTATCGGGCGTCCGCGAACAAAATTGACGTCGCGCCGTTCACCGTCGTTTCAAACGCGTTTTATCCTCGCCGTCGCGTCGTTTACGCCTCCAAATCGACGTCGACGGTTTTCGCTTCGAAACCTTCCGCTTCGAAGAATTTCGCCTTCGGCAAACGCCAAAGCGCCGCGACGAGCGAATGCGGGAACGTTTGGCGCCGCGTCTCGTAATTTTCCGCGATATTATTGTAATACTCCCGCGCCAACGCGATTCTGTCCTCCGCGTCGACGACGCCTTGCCGCAAATTCGCAAAATTTTTATTCGCGCCAAGTTCCGGAGCGCCCTCGACGAGCGCAAGCAAACGCGGCGCAAGCGCGGTCGTTTCGTTCGTCGACACGGCGTCGACGCGCAAAATCGTCTCTTGGCTCCGCAACGCCGCCAACGTTTCTTGAACGTCTCGTTCGTGTCGCGCCGTTAATTTTACCGCGTCCGCCAACGCCGGAATCAAGTCGGCCCGTCGCTTTAACTCCACGTCGATATTCGACTTAGCTTGGTCGACGCGTCGTTTAAACTCGACGAACGAATTGACGTAATCGAGCCCGGCGCGCAGAATCCAAAGCGCGACGCAAACGCCGCCCCCCCAAAGCGCGCCGAAACCGATCGCGGTTCGCTCCGCGTTCCAAAGCCCCGGAACGCAAGCGCCCAACCCAACGGCGCAAAGGAACGCCGCCGCCAACGCCAATTTCTCGCTAAAATTAGCGTCCTTCCGCGCCTTTTCCTCGTCGCCGCAAACGATCAAAAAGGTCGGCTCCGTTTCGTCTTTCGCAATTTCAACGGCGACGACGTCCTTGCGAACCCGCGATTTTCCCAAGACGTAAACGGCGGAACTCAACGGGACGCCGACTTCGGTAAAGCGACGTATCCCGCAAGAATTTGGAAGTTCGGAACGTCCGTCCGCCCACTTGAAATACTCCGGCGCCGAGCGGTCGAGCGTCTCTTCGACGAACTTCTCGGCGACAATTTCCGCTCCTTTCGGGTCGACGCGCACCGCCCCGGTTTCGTCGCGCAGATAAAAGGGCGCTTGGCGCTCCTCCTCGGCCAGCGTCTTCCAAACGGCCTCCGTTTTCGTTACGCTTTCGCCGTCGGAGTTTTTCGTCGTTCGCGTTTCAATCCTTTTTTCCTCGATTTTCGTCTTAACGTAAACGCAGGAACGTCCGGACATAGGAGCGACGACGCCCTCGCCGCGTTCGCTCTCCGCCGTTCCGCTCAACTCGACCAAACCGACGAAAACGCCTTTCGCCTTCGACGTCGGCAAAAACGCGATCAAACGCCGCGTCCGCGCTCGCCCAAACGCGTCCCAAAGAAAAATTGCCGCGCCCGCCAACAACAAAAGACAAGCGATCCCAAGATAAAATCGAATATCCGCGTCCATCTTACCGCGCCTTAATCAAACCAATATAAATCCAACATTTACAATTACTTAAACTTCTTTTTCCAAGTTTGCGGCGACCGTTTTCGCCTTAAACCCTTCCGCCGCGAAGAATTTCGCCTCGGGCAATTTCAAAAACGATGCGACGTAGCAATACGGAATCGTTTGTCGTCGCGTCTCGTAATTTTCGGCGATATTATTATAATACTCCCGCGCCAACGCCACGCGTTCTTCCGCGTCGGCCATCTGTCGTTGCAAATATGCAAACGCTTGATTCGAGCGAAGTTCCGGATACTTTTCCCGCGCGGCGAACAATCGCGCCGCCAACGCGCTCGGGCCGAACGCCTCCGCTCCGTCGACACGAACAATCTTCCGCTGTTTTCGAAGCGTCGCCAACATCGCCCGCCATTCGCGCTCGTATCGAGCCAAACATTTCGCCGCGCTCGCCAACGCCGGAATTAAATCCGACCGCCGCTTTAACTCAACGTCGACGTTCGCTTTCGCTTGGTCGACGCGTCGACGCAAATCTACT
>JAFSFF010000033.1 GCA_017435375.1 Thermoguttaceae bacterium | reverse complement strand
CGAAGGCTTTGGTTGTTCGCGTCGCCCTTCCAGTACGCGGCGGAGGTCGACATAATCTTGAACGCCCCGATGAATTTCGGCGACGGAATGTGCGGCCCGCGGCAGAGGTCGAGGAACTCGCCTTGGCGGTAGAACGAGACCGTATCCTCTTCGCCGAGACCGGTTTCAAGGTGTTCGACTTTCAGCGTTTGCCCGGCGCCCTTCAAAAGCGCGATCGCTTCGTCGCGGCTCATTTCGATCCGTTCGAACGGCTCGTCCTCTTTGATAATCTTCGCCATTTCGGCTTCGATCTTCGCGAAATCGTCTTCGGTGAACGGCTCTTCCTTCCAGAAGTCGTAATAGAAGCCGTTTTCGACGGTCGGGCCGAACGCGAGCTGGACGTTTTCATAAAGGCGCATGACGGCGCGCGCCATCACGTGAGCGCAGGAGTGGCGCATAATGTCGAGCGCTTCGGCGTCTTTTTTCGTCAAGAGGCGCAGTTCGACCGTTCCCGACTCCGGCAAAAATTCGGAAGCGGAAATCGTTTGGGCGACCGGATTTCCGGCGTCGTCGCAAACGTCGGGCGTCGTAACGACCGCGGCGACCGTCGCTTTGGCCAAGCCGGAGCCGATCGAAGCGGCGACGTCGATCGGACGAACGCGATTTTCGAAACTTTTTTCATTACCGTCGGGAAGAACGACTTTCAACATCGGATAACCTCAAAATATTGAAGAGGATTTTGCGCGAGGACGGGTTTCTTCGACGACCGAGCGCCGAACACAAAACGGCGACGGCCCGTTTCGCCGTCCGAGGGGCGGGAAACGCTCGCTAATCTTCGTTATTATACTCCGAAAACAACGTTTGGGAAGGCCCCGCCGCGTTAAAAACGTCCGAAAAAACGCCGCGTTTCGAGCCGCCGTCGCCGACGTTCGCGTCGTCGAATTCGCCGAGATTTCCGACATTTCCGGCCAAACCGAGCCGTTTAAACTCCCGCCAAACCGCCGCGCCGCAAGTTCGCCGCGCCTAAGAAAACGAAAACCCAAAAGAAACCAATAAAGAAAGTCGCGCGCCGCGGACGCCCGCCCCGCCCGCTCTCCGGACCTCTCAAATCGGAAAGCCGACGAAAACGAACGCCGCGACGCGCCGTCGCAATCACTCCGCCGACGTCGAAAGGTTGAGGCAGATTTGACCAAAACCGTCGAACGGCGTCTCGCGACGTCGCGCCTATTATAAACGCCGAAGCGCGCGACGTCAAGTAGCGTTTTAGGAAAAAATTTCGTTTTTCATCAAATCTTGCGACATTGCGCCGCCCTTTCTTTGATTTCGCTTAACAAACTTTAATTAATCGACTTTAAAATTAAAAGCGACGTCTATTAACGTCGGACGACGACAAGGCGCCGCTTATCTTTTTTTTATTCGTCGCGTCGTCGTTTCTTCCTTCTTCCGTTGCGACGTCTTAACGCCGACGCTTCGTCGCGTCTTATTTACCCGAAAAGCGACGCGGCGTCAAGAAAATACGGCGGTCGGTCGCTTTTTGAGCGTTTGCAGGGCGTTTTTCGCTTTTTTCTTTATTTTTCCTCTTTTTCGCGATTTTCCCCGTTTTTTGGTTGAAATCGCCTCGCGACCGCGTTATAATAAACGTCGAGGTTAAGCGGGAGCGCGACGGCGTTCGACCGCAACCCCTCCGTTTTCAACGTTTACAACGCTCGCGTTCCAACGGTTCGCCGTTTTTTTTCGTTCCGCTCGTTTCGACCGTCGGCGCCGACGCGTCTTGTTCGCCGTCCGAGGTCGAGCTTGCTAGAAAGGGTTTCGTTATGCGCAAAAGTATTGTCGCCGCGACGTTTGCGGCTCTTTTCCTCGTCGTCGGCGCGGTCGCGTCGTTCGCTCAAGACGCGCAAAAATCGCCGGTCGGCGTCGAACGCGTCGTTTGGATCGGCTCGGACGGGTTCGGCTCGCACTACGTGAATTGGGACGAACTCCCGAACCTTCGCAAACTCCGCGACGGCGGCGCTTGGACGCTTCATATGCGCAGCGTTCTCCCGTCGTCGAGCGCGATCAACTGGGAAACGCAGATCGCCGGCGCGCCGTCCGAAATGCACGGCTACCGCACTTGGGGGAGCAAAAAGCCCGACCTGCCGCCGATTTACGTCAACGAAAACGGTCGTTTCCCCTGTATTTACAAGGTGTTGAAGGACGCGAACCCGGAAATCGTCTCGACCTCGATTTACTCTTGGGACGGAATCGGTTATCTGTACGATAAAACCGCCGTCGCCGACGACCGCTCGGTCAAAGACGACCCGGCCGTTTTCGCGGGCGCGCTCGAACAATTCGACAAAAACCCGACCTTCGCGTTCGTTTATTTCAGCGAGCCGGACTCCGTCGGGCACGGGATCGGTTGGGGGACGCCGGAATATCAAAAGATGCTGACGACGATCGACGATTACGTCGGCAAGCTCCTCGCGGAACTCGAAAAGCGCGATATGATGAAAAACACGCTCGTTATCTTCACGTCCGACCACGGCGGCACCGGCAAGGGCCACGGCGACGGCGTTATGGAGCATATGGAAGTGCCGTTTATCCTTTACGGACAAGGGGTTAAGCCGGGCGAAATTAAGGACGTCGTCGTTCACTTCGACGTCGCCGCGACGATCGCTTGGGCGCTCGGCGCTCCGCGACCGCAGGCTTGGCGCGGCGTTCCGGTCGAATCGGCGTTCCAAAAGTAAACGATTTTTAACGTCTTAACGTTTTTGCGAAAAGCGGTTAAGCGGCGTCGCGTTCCGCGTTCTTTCTCGAACGCGGCGCCGCTTTTCCCTTCTCGCCGTTTTTGGCTTTTTTTCTTTCTTGCGTTCGCAACGCAACACATTTCTTCGAAAGGACTTCCGATGAAATTTTACGTTTTGAAGAAAACGCCGGCTTTTTACGATCCCGGGTACAAAAAATTTCAAAATCCCGATTATCCGGATATGGAAGAGGGCTCGAGCGACGGTTCGCCGGAACATTGGGAAGAGCCGACGCGTTGCCCGGTTTGCGGAAGTTGGTTCGCCGGGCGGCGCCGCGTTCCGCCCTACGAAACGGAATTGGAATTGTACGCGCCGACGTTCGCCGACGTCGTTTTGCGCTCGCACTTCTTGGCTTCCGAGAAGTTTAAAGAATCGTTCGAAGCGTCGGGCTTGACCGGGCTAACTTTCGCGGGGCCCGTTTCCGTTGTTAAGATCAAGAAAGCCAACAGGATACGTCGCAAGAATCTTCCGAAACCGCCCGTTTATTATTTAACGTATGCGGCGGAAAACCGCGCGACGGTCGACCATCGCCGTTCGGAAACCGTTTTTTATAAAGACGGCGAACCGAAATGTCCCTACTGTCTTACTTGCCGTGTTCGCGTTCTTCCTCGGTTGTGCGTCGACGAAGAGTCTTGGGACGGAACCGATATTTTCACCCTTAAAGGCAGTCTTGGCGCAACTTACATTACGTCGGAGCGGTTTGCGCGCTGGTTCGAAGCGAACGGTTTTACCGGCGCGGAACCGATTCCCGCGGAAGAATATAGCCTCGACTGGCGCCCGGAAGCGGTCGTTAAACGCATTTTCGGCGGCGACAATCCGAACGAAATTCTTTTCGACAAAGAGCCGTAAACGCGCCGAAACGTCGGAATCGCCGTTCCGTCGCCGTCGCCCAAGAAACGCCAACGCCGAAAAAACCGTTCGTCGACTCTTCGACTTCCCGGCTCTTTCGGCGTTTTGCGTTGGCGTTTGCGCTTGTTAACGTTTGCAACGTCGTTAACGCAACCGACGCGCGCTCGACGTTTGCGCTCGCGGCGGCTCGCGTTTTCCCGTCGATTACAGTTCGTAACGGCGGTGATAATTCAGCTTCTTCATTCGCTGGACGATGGCGGAGTGCATTTGGCTGACGCGGCTTTCGCTGAGGTCGAGCGTCGCGCCGATTTCCTTCATCGTCAACTCTTCAAAGTAATACAGGATAATGATTAAGCGTTCGCTTTTGCTGAGCCCCTTCGTGCAAACGCGAATCAGCTCGGCGCGTTCGAGGCGCTCGGTCGGGTCTTCGCCGCGCTTGTCCGGAATGACGTCCATCTCGGTAACGTCGTTGTCCCCCGATTGGTCTTGCCATTTCTTGTCCAAGCTGGCGACGTTGACGCGGTGCGAATCGACGATCGTTTTGCGCACTTCGTCGAGCGGTTGTTCGAGAAACTCCGCCAACTCCTCTTCGGACGGTCGGCGCCCGTACTTCCCTTCCAGCACCTTGTACGCTTCGTTAAGTTTCGTCGCCTTCGAGCGCACCATACGCGGCGCCCAGTCGAGCGAGCGCAACTCGTCGAGCATCGAGCCCTGCACGCGCGGAATGCAGAACGTCTCGAATTTGACGCCGCGTCCCGGGTCGTAAGCCGACACCGCGTCGATGAGCCCGAACGAACCGGCGCTAATCAAGTCGTCGAGTTCGATTTCGTTCGGCAGCTTCGCCCGAATCCGCTCGGCGCGACGGCGCACGATCGGCATATACCGCTCGATCAACGCGTTGCGCAGTTCGTAATTGCTCGGATCGCTCTTATAGTCGAACCAAATTTGTTCGATTTCGTTCGCCGCAGGCGCCGTCGCTTGCTCTTCCATTGCCCAAAATCCCTTAACCAACGTTCTTCCTTCGTCGCGCCGACCTTCGACGCAAAGCGGAACCCCGACGCGCTCCGGCGCCCGTTCCAGTTGCGAACACGATACCAACTTTTCCTCTTCTTGGGAAGACGATTTTCAACCGTTCGACCGAAATTTCGCCCAAAAAAGCGCCGTTCGGTCGCCGACGGAAGCGCGTTCGCCCGTATCAAGAAGTATCGGAAAGCGTCCGCAAAAACATCTCCAAACTCGAGAAAATTCGCAAAATTCCCGATATTTTCCCGCTACGGCGAACGGTCGCGACGATTAAACAAGAAGCGCAAAAGAGCGAAACTTTAACGACCGGCGCCGCGTCAAAAAATTTTTAAAAATTTTCCGCGAACGCTTGATTTTCCGCCGACCGGCCGTCATAATAACGGGAAACGGAGCGTTTTTTCGCTCGCTCCCCTTTGCGCAAATTCGGCGTTTTCGCCCCTTCGCGCCGCCGTCTCATTTTGCGCTTTTCCCCTTTTTATCCTATTTTCCGCATTTTAACGGAGTTTTTATGTCGCGTTCCCTTTCTTCGCTTCGACCGTCGCGTTCCGCTCGCTTGGCGACGTTGGCGTCCCTTTTGACCGCCGCGCCGCTGGCGTTTGCGTCGTTTGCCTCCGCCGCCGAACCCGCGCGACCGTCGCAAAGCGCCGATTCCCAACAAAACGCCCTAACCGCCTATCTTTCCGAAAACAACCAAAGCGCCGACGCCGGTCGCGACCTCTTCGCCGATACTTGGGTCGCAACCGACGCGCTCGGACGGCAAACGCCGACGTTCGAGGAAGTCGGCCCGGTCAAAAACGACCAACGCCGCGTCGTCGGGATTTTTTACATCACTTGGCACACGCAGAACTTAGCGACGCGCCCCGGCGGCCCCGACGAGCCGTTCAAGTACGACGTTACCCGCATTTTGAGCGAACACCCCGAAGCGCGGCTCGACGCCAACCATCCGGCTTGGGCCAACGCCGGTTCTTATCACTGGGGCGAGCCGGAAGTCGGTTACTTCCTCAGCCAAGACGAGTACGTCATTCGCCGCGATATGTCGCAACTGGCCGACGCCGGCGTCGACCTGATTATCCTCGACGTAACGAACGCCGTTCGCTATTGGGACGAGTGGGAAGTCCTCTTCAAGACGATGCAAAAAATGCGCGACGAAGGGAACCGCGTCCCGAAATTCTGCTTCTGGTCGTTCAACGGCGAATCGATCGCGGTCGTCGAAAGCCTTTACGAGGCCTACTACAAAACGCCGAAATATCAAGACTTATGGTTCTATTGGGACGGCAAGCCGCTCCTCCTTTACAACCCGACGCCGGACGTCGACGCGAACCGTCGCGGCATTAAGTCGCGCAATCCGAAGTACGACGCCGCCGCGAAAACCGACGAAAATCACCCGCATTACGGCGACCCGGCGTACACGGAAGAGTTCTATTCCGATTATTCGCAAGAGGTTAAGGACTTCTTCACCCTCCGCGCGATGTGGTGGGGCTATTACCATTGGAACGGCGAACGCTTCGTCGGAACGGAAGATAAATGGTCGTTCGGATACGACTTAGGCGACAAGCGCGTTCGCGATATGAACCCGCTCGACCTCGTTTCGACGCACGACGGCGTCCGCGAGCAGGCGGCGGTTACCCCGGCGCAGCACCCGTCGAGCTTGGTCGGCAAGTCTTGGTCGCGCAAGACGTTAGAACCGCAACTGGACGAGCGCGACGAACCGGTTCCGACGTTCGTACCTTGGCTCGGCAAAACGGTCGAAAACCCCGAAGGTTACGGGATTTACTACCAAGAGCGTTGGGACGAAGCCCTCGCCGCGAACCCGCAGTTCCTTTACATCAACGACTGGAACGAATGGACGGCGGGCAAGTATCACACGCCGGAAGTCCTTAAAGCGATGAACTTTATGCGTCGCGGCGACAAGGCGACGTATTTCTTCGTCGACCAGTACAACGCCGAGTTCAACCGCTGCGTTCAACCGATGAAGGGCGG
>JAFSFF010000032.1 GCA_017435375.1 Thermoguttaceae bacterium | reverse complement strand
CCGTTATTCGGCGCGGATAAACGAGTTAGCGTTGGAGCGTTGGACGTCGCGTCGCGAAGGATTGGAACGGCGGCGTTTCCGACAAGCGGGAAAGAACGCCAAACTGGGAGCGCGTCGACGCCGGAACGCTCGAAACCGGGGAACGCGGCGACAAAGGAACGGGTTTTAACGTCAACGTTCGCAACGGTTTGGAGCGCGTCGCGAACGGCGGGGACGGTCGACGCGTCGAGAGCGCCGGTCGCCGGTTCGAACGCGACGGAGAGCGTTTGCGCGTCGAGATTCCAGCGGCGCCACACGGCGTCCCAACGTTTGGCGTCGGTTCGCGGCCCGGCGAAAATTAGGAGCGCGCGGGGAGTGTCGGGAGACGCGGCGGCGAGAAAGCGTTCCGTTTTAGCGAGTTCCGCGTCGGTCGGGGCGGAAAGATCGACCCAACAAATCGCGTCGAAGGCGGTTAACGCGTTGGTCGGCGTTAGCGCAAAGTCGGCGGACGAAACGAGTTCGACTTGCGGAAAGTTTTGCGTTTCAACAGGTTGCGTCGCGTCAAAATTGGGGTTCAGCGCGGCGGCCAAATAAAACGCGGCCTCGTTCGAACGTCTTGCGGCGCTTTGAAGCGTTGAGTTGTTGGGGAACGGCGGGCCGGAGTCGCTTCCGTCGACAATTAAAACGCGTATTGGGCGACCGTCGATTTTCCCGTTGGCGACGCGTTGAAGAGGGAGGTTAAGTCGCGATTTGTCAGGATTTGAGACCGACGACGCGGCGTTAAAAAACGGAAGCGAAGGAAAAGTCGGCGCCGCCCAGATTAGGACGAGCGTTAAGAGCGCGAACGAACGAAGCGTTGCTAAAACGATTAGTCGCCGCTCTTTACGACGGACGGCGCGGCGAAGCGTCGGAGCGAGCAAACGAACCGCCGGGAACGAAACGCGAGGCGGGGGCGTCGTCGGACGTCGGCGGCGAAGGAAAAGCCAAGGAAGCGCGAGCGTCGCCAACGCGAAAAGAGCCCAAGGATTCTGCATCGCAAGTCGTTAGTTAGGAAGGGAATAAGACGGAAGTAAGAACGGCGAACGCGCGTTCGCTCCAAAAAAAATCCGCTCCGACGTTTTATTATATCGGAGCGGAAAGAACGCGTCAAGCGCTAACGATTCGACAACGTAAAGCTAGGCGCCGTCGAAGGTTGCGAAATCATTTCAAGCCGGACGCCGCCTTCATCAGGTTGAAAACGTCGCTGTTGTAAATGAAATCGCCGCTGAAGTCCCACATGTCGCCGGCTTCTTCGTCGTTGCCGCGGATAAATTCTTTGACCGCCTCGACGCCTTGACCCTTCGCGTAAACCGGGACGAGCCAGTGCGAGTGGCCGGACGAGAGATATTGGACTTCCGGGCATTCGCCGATATCCGACTTTTCGAGTTCTTCAAATTCGTTGAATTCGTCTTTTTTCGGGTCGAATTTGCCGTTTTCGTCCATATCTTCATAGGTCCCCGGGCCCCAAATGCAGCCGGTTTCGTGGTCGGACGTAATAATCATAATCGTGTCTTCCCAAGAGGAGTATTTTTCAACCCAAGCGATCGCGGCGTCGATCGCCTTCGAGAAGGAGGCGTGTTCGAGCGCCGAGTTTTGCGCGTTGCGACCGTGGTTCGCGTGGTCGATCGCGCCGCCTTCGACCATCAGGTAGAAGCCTTTATCGTTTTGCGATAAGACGTTAAGCGCGCCGAGCGTCATGTCGGTCAGCGTCGGGGTGTTGGCGAGCGCTTCTTTCGAATAACGTTCTTGGACGAACGATTCGTCGTCGGCGAAACCGTCGATCGGGAGCATGTCGCCGTTGTCGCGACCAATACCGAGGATTTTCTTCGGAAGGTCGGTCGGGTTCGTATCCGGGGTCATTTTGGCCAATTCGGCGAACTTTTCGCGTTCGTCGATGAACTTCCAACCCTTGTAACCGTCGTCTTTAGAGACGGCTTCCCAAACTTCGCGACCGCCGACGAACTGATAGTTAAGGTCTTCCGGTTTCTTGTTGATTTTCGCGCCGCGGCTGTAAGCGGGGTGCCCGGCGCCGAAAAGAACCGTCAACGGAAGGTCGTTGATTTGCTCTTTCGAGATTTCTTCGTAATTGCCGCGGTTTATGTTGTGCGCGCTCGTCGCGGCGGGGGTGGCGTGCGAAATTTGAACGGTCGTAACGACGCCGACCGAGCGACCGGCGCGGTAGTTCATATCGGCGAAGTTTTCGAGTTTTTCGCCGGTTTTCGAGTAATTAATGCGACCGCTTTGCGTTTTGACGCCGGTGTTAATGGCGGTGCCGGAGGCGCCGGAGTCGGTCGTCGGGCAGTTGGATTGGAGACGGTGCATCGCCGCTTCCGGGCCTTCCCAAATTTTGCCGACCGGATAACCGTCGTCGTTTTTCGGATCGTAGTCTTCTTTGACGCAGAACGTCGCCGCGCCGAGTTTGACCGGGAACTTGTGATAAGATTGCGCGTCCGCTTCGCCGTAACGCCAGTAAGTCCCGAGAATATCGGAGTTAAAGCCCATCCCGTCGCCGATGAAGAGAATGACGTTCTTCGCTTTTTTCGCTTCTTGAGCCGTCGCCGCGTCGAAAGCCGACGCGCCCAAAATCAACGCGAACGCCGCCGTCGCGACGCCCCAACCGAATGTTTTTTTCATTTGAATAGACTCCTTGTGATTGTTGCGCCGACGCGCTTCGGGTCGTTCCGGCGTCGCGGCTTTTCACTATTTTACTCGATTTTTGCGAATTGTTAAACGGGCCTTCGCTAAATTTTTCCGAAAAAACTTGATTTTTTGCCGGTTTCGCCAATTTTTTGACCGTCGCGGCGACGCAGGCCGAGAACGAGGAAACGCAAACCGGGAACGCGGCGGACGGCGAAGTAGGTCGCATAGGAACCGGCGAAGGACGCGGCGGCGACGAGCGCGATTTCAAGCGGTTCCGGAAGGTCGCAAACGCGGGCGAAAAGCAACGTCGCGGCGTAAACGAAGAACATATGGAAGACGTAAAGGCCAAAACTCGTTCGCGCAAGGAACGTCGAAAGACGCGTCGGGCGGTCGACGTAACGCTTGGCGAAACCAAGGATTGCGAGCGTCGCCGTCCAAGCGTAAACGTTGGTTAACCAATGTCGCAAAACGGGGCCGTCGGCGTAATTGGCGCCGAAGAAACGTCGGAAGTAAAGGACGCCGAAACAAAGCGCGCAAACGCCCCAAAACCAACGGGTTCGGACGAGCGCCGCTTCGACGTCCGGGCGGTGAAAAACGAGATAACCGAGGAAAAACGCGAAACCGTAAATCCCGAAACGGTAAACGGTTATTACCGGAGCGTTCAAAATTTGCGCCGAACCCCAAACGCCGAGCGTCGCCGCCGCGAAGAAGAGCGTCCAAGCGAACGTCGAGGAAAGGGACGCTTCGTCGGAATCTCGAAACAATGCAACTTCCGATTTAGCAACGGTTGCGGTTCTTGCCGAGCGCCGTCGGAAAAGAACGAGGAGCGCCGAGTAAAGGAAAAGGAGCTGCGCGAACCAAAGGGGGCCCTGCCCGCCGAGAACGCAAATCAACGCGAAAACCGGCGTCGGAAGGGGCGCGTCGGCGAGACCCGGCGCCGAGGTCGTCGTCAACACGCCGAGCGTCCAGGAATGGAAAACGAGAACGCCAAGCGTCGACGGGACAAGGAGTTTCGTCGTTCGCTCGCCGAGAAATTCGCGGTTCGAGCGGCGGTTCAACGACAAGCGCGCCGAGATTCCGGCGACCAAAAAGAGCGAAAACATCAGCCAAGGGTAAACGAACGTCGTCAACGCGTCGCCGAACCCGGGGCCGTTCGTCGGGAGGAGGCCGCCGAAACCGAGAACGTAGTTCCGAGCGAAAAAGACGTGATAAACGACGACCAAAACGACCGTCGCGCCGCGGATAAAATCCAAGTAATGGGCGCGCGGCGGAAGGTTAACGTCGGCAAGGGGTTGCGAATGGGGAAAATCGGGGCGCGGTCGCATCGGCGGAGGCTTTCGGCAAAGGGCGGCGGAAAAGAAAAACGAAAAGGCAAAACGTCGGCGTTTCCCTCCTTATTGTACGCGGAAAATCAACGCTTTGCAACGGGAACGCGGAAGGAATTTCGCGAAAAAACGACCGCGACGAAAGAAAGCGGCGGCAAGAAAAGAAAAACGTCGAACGCGAACCCGCTGAAAACGAGTCGCGCTCGACGCTTTAGGTTAAATTCCGCTCAGGATAAAAGCGTCAGTCTTGCTTTTGATCCGTTTCGCCGCGTTCTTTCAAAACGGCGCGACGGCTGAGTTTAACGCGGTTTTGGTCGTCGATGGCGATGACCTTGACGTCGAACTTGTCGCCGAGCTTGCAGAAGTTTTGAATGTTGTCGACGTATTCGTCGGACAGCTCGCTGATGTGGCACAACCCGTCGCGGCCCGGCAGAATTTCGATGAACGCGCCGAAGTTTTGAATGCTCGTAACGACGCCTTCGTAAATTTTGCCGAGT
>JAFSFF010000279.1 GCA_017435375.1 Thermoguttaceae bacterium | reverse complement strand
TTCAAACATCCGCCGAGATATTGGAGCGCGTAAAGCAAGCACCAAGACTCGATAAAGACGTAATACATACAGATGACGAGCGGCGCGAGCGAACAAACCCCGCCGCAAACGCCCCAAATCGTCTTGCCGTTCCCGGCGGCGCGGTAAATCCCCGGTTGCGAATGATACCCGCGTCGTCCGCCGGCCCGTCCGAGCGCCCACTCCGACAAAGCGAGCGGAAGCGCGACGATCAACGCCGAAACCAAATACGGAATCATGAACGCGCCGCCGCCGTAAGTCGCGACCTGACCGGGAAATCGCAAAAAATTTCCCAAACCGATCGCGCCGCCGGCGACCGCCAACACGACGCCTACGCTCGAGCCCCAATGTTCTTTTTCTCGTCTTTGGTCGCGTCGCGACATATCCGCCCCCGTCGACGCCGCGTCGATAATTCGAACGCGGTTCCGTCGAGTTAAACCGTTATTGAGTCTTAACTTTTAAACGTTTCGCGACAAGCGCGAACGAGCCGTTACTCGTCGTCCGCCGCGTCCGAACTAACGTCGGGCGTCGTCGAAATTTTCCAACAACACCAGATCAAAAGACCGGTCGTCGCGCCGATCGCGAGCGTCATACTAATCCAACCGCCGATCGTCATCGCGTTTCTCCTTGAATTTAATCGTTTAGCGCTGATTTCGCAAGCGTCGCGCCGCTACCAGTTCAGTTCGGTCGCTTCGTCCCAATGTTCGTAAAGTAGCTTGATCGCCTCCTGTTCGGCGACGATTTCCGCTTGCAACTCCTTAATTTTCGCGCCGTCGCGCAAGATTTCCGGCTTCAACGCGTCCTCGTTGAGCGACGCGAGGCGAGTTTCGCGGATAAAAATTTCGTCCTCGATGTCGGCGACTTTGCGGAACGGGAACTTGCGCTTTCTCTTTTCTTTCTTCGCCTTAGGATCGGTCGCGGGCGCGCCTTGCGACGCTTTGAAGTTCGCTTCGGCGTACTTCGACGGGTCGGAGTTTTTCGCTTTATTGCTCGGAACGCCGTTCGTTCGGTTCGCGTCGAGGTTCGGGACGGCGCCGCGATTTTTCCCTTTGCCGGCTTTCGGAACGTTCGGCGTCGACGGAGCGGAAGTCGTTTGCTCGCTTTGTTTGCGATTTGTCGGTTTCTTTTCGAGCGAGGAACGACGCGCGAGGTTCGAGTTCGCTTTGACCGGCGCTTTCCCGGCTTTTTTCTCCGGTTCGAACGGTTCGTCGAGCGCGTTCGGGAGGAACGGGTCGGCCATCAGCCCCTTCGAAACCATATGACGGAACGTCGAGTAGTTCCCGTCGACGATTTTATACGTCGCGTTCGGCTGGACGACCAACAATTTATCGGCGACTTGGTCGACGAAGTAACGGTCGTGGCTGATGAAGATAACGCTTCCTTCAAAATCGCGAATCGCCTTTTCGAGCGCCTTGCGGGCCCAAAGATCGAGGTGGTTCGTCGGTTCGTCGAGGATGAGAACGTTCGGGTCGTCGGCGGCGAGCTTCGCCAACGCGGCGCGACAGCGTTGTCCCCCGCTTAAGTTGCAAACTTTAAGGAGTTGCTGATCTCCGGAAAGCCCGAACGCGCCGAGAAGTTTGCGGCGTTGCAAGTCTTCGAACACCTTCTTTTTCGGGCGAATCGCGTCGACGACCGGCGTTTGATCGTCGACGACGCGCAACTGTTGGTCAAAGTAACCGACTTCGACGCCCTGTCCAAAGCGGACGGCGCCGTCGTCCGGCGTTTCTTCGCCGAGCAAACAACGCAAAAACGTCGTCTTGCCGCAACCGTTCGGGCCGAGAATCGCCCAACGTTCGCCGCGTTGCACGTCGAACGTAAAGTCTTTAAAGAGCGTGCGTTCGCCGTACCCCTTCGTCAAACCTTCGACGCGGAACACAATGTCGCCGGTGCGCGACGCGGGCGGGAACTGCATCGGCGGCGCCGAGACGTTGCGCGGAACTTCCGGCGGATTCTCTTCGAGCCGTTCCAATTTTTTGCGGCGGTCTTCGGCTTGCGCGGCCTTCATCCCGTAATGGTGGCGGCGGATAAAGTCTTTCGCTTTCTCGACTTCCTCGACGTATTTCTCGTAAGTTTTCGTTTGAACCGCGAGGCGTTCTTCCTTCAAGCCGAGGTACTTCGTGAAGTTCCCCGGGTAATCGTCGACCGTTCCGGCGTAAAGCTCGAACGTGCGGTTCGTTACGCGGTCGAGGAAGTAACGGTCGTGACTGACGAGAATCACCGCCGCCCGCGTCGTTTTCAGGAAGTCTTCGAGCCATTCGGTCGCCGCCAAGTCGAGGTGGTTCGACGGTTCGTCGAGGAGCATAATATCCGGCTCTTCGAGGAGCAACTTCGCCAATCCCAAACGGTTAAGTTCGCCGCCGCTGAGCGTCGCGACGTCTTTTTCGAAGTCTTCGTCGCGAAACCCGACGCCGTGTAAAATCCGTTCGACGCGGTGTTCGATGTTGTACGCGTCTTTCCGCATTAATTCTTCGTGAATTTTGTCGTAACGCTTCGCCAAGCGGTCGCGTTCGGCTTCGTCGGCGACTTCGCCCATTTTGACGGCGATTTCCTCCGCTTCTTTTTGCATATTGAAGAGCGGCGCAAGCGCGACGCGGGCGGCGTCGATCAGCGTCGCGTGCGAGTCGGTCTTCGGACGTTGTTCCAGGTACCCGATCGAAATTTCGCCGATGCGTTCGATCGAGCCTTTTTCCGTCTCTTCGCGCCCCGTTAAAATATTGAGCAGCGTCGTTTTACCGCACCCGTTCGGCCCGACGAGCCCGATCTTGTCCCCTTCGCGCACTTGAAAGGTAACGTCGGCCAAGACCGGATCGGGGCCAAAGTGTTTTCGAAGATGTTCGACGTTGAGTATAACGGCCATAATCGCTTATTTTTCCTAAATCTATCGCGGTTTTCGGACGCTTGCCTGAACCGAAACGTCGCAAAGTCGCGTTTCTTTTGGGTCGTTCGTCGGCGACAAAAAACAATCTTCCTTATTTTACACGATTTCCGGCAAACGACAAGGACGGCGCCGACGCAAATTTTCCTAATCGCTTCGTCTTCTTTATTTGCCGAACGCGTTTCTTTCTCCACTTTTTTTCCGAACGGAAGCGCTTTATTTTCCGAACGCCGACGCGCCGCAAACCGCGAAAAAATTTTAAACGCAAACGTACGGTAATCCTTACAAAACGGAAGCGAAACGCTTGCGAAACGCGTCGACTTCGATTAACCTATTCAACGTAGTTCGCCCAACTTTAATATTTTTCCTAAACTAACTCAATAATACCGCGTAAATTTAACCGGACGGTTCGCCCCGAACCTTCGACGTTCGACGGAACTTACGCGGCTCCGCCTATAAGAAAGTCCGAACGATGTTGGATCGAAAAACTTACGAAGCGTTGTCGGAAGCGCTGAAAAACCGCGAGCGTTCCTGTCGTTCGATCGCGCGAGAATTCGGCGTCAGTCATACGGTCGCGCTCAAGATACGACGTTTCCGAGGTCGCGTTCGCGTCGTCGACGTTCCGGAAATCGACGCGCCCCTCGGCGACTTCCAACGTTGTCCGCGATGCGGCGGAAAAACTCGCCTCCCTTGCGTTTACTGCGCCGTTCGCGACGCGCTCGCCGAAACCCCTCGCGCCCAAAATTGGAACGACGCGAACGACGAACGAGGTCAAGCGTTTCTCGACGACGAGTTCGCTCCCAACCTAACGCCGGAAGAATTCGAACGTTATCAAGAGGTGCGCGCTTGGCGAGAGCGGCGGCCCAACCCGCGTTTCGAAACGATTCCCGACGACTGGCCTTGGCTCGACGAAACGTTTATCGACGAGACGTCGCCAAGAACGAACGACGCGCTCCCCGCTCCGCATTCGCCTTCGAAACGTCGCGCGACGCCGATTTTCGTCCAACCTTAACCCTTTTTTAACGTTCAAAATCGATGAAACGCCTCGATTCCTCCCCGTCGATTTTTTCCGAACCGTCGCCGACGGTCGTTCCTTCCTTTCTCGCCGAGTCGTTGCGGAGCCAAGCGCCCGTCGTTTCGCCGGAACGCGCTTTTTCTTGGCTTCGCGACGCCGACTTGCTCCTCGTCCAAACGGGAGGCCCGATTCCTTGGCTAGGTCGCGGACTACACGGGCACGTCGCGACGGTCGCGCGTTGGGGCGGCGACTGGTTCGTTCTCGAAACGCGCCCCGGCGGCGGGCGCGCCGTTCCGCTCGACGCGTTTTTACGTCGCGTCCGGCGACGCGTCGACGTTTTCCGCCCAAATCCGGACGGACGTTGGCCCGAATACCGACCGGAAAAATGCGTCGCTTTCCTTCGTCGCGCCGTCGCGGTTCGGTACGGCTGGAGCGGCGTTTGTTCCGCGGCGTTGGCTCGACTTCCCTTTATTCGCCTCCTTTGGCGCGACGTTTACTTCAACGACGGCGACGTCTCGACGCGACAAGGCGCAAAAGCGACGTTTCCCAACGCGATAGACCTTTCAAAACCGACTTGCGAACGCGAACGACTCGACGAAATTTGGCGTTTCGACCGCGAACTTCGACGCCGCGCGACGCTCCACTGCGCCGAGGCGCGCGCCTTGGCCGACCGATACGCCGGGGTCGATTCGGTTCCCTTTTTAAACGACCGTTTCGTCGAACCGGCGGATTTGGCGCGCAGTCCGTTTTATCGTTTTCAATTCGCCTTCGCGCCCGTCGGCAATTCCCGCGCCTAAGCCTTGCGTCCTTTCGTTTTTCCGTTTCCCGCCGCCCGACCCTTATTTTTCCCGCAAGTCGCCTATTTCCAAGGAAATTTAAATGACCCCCATCGTCCGCAATCGCCTTTTTTTGGCGTTGACGCTCGGCGTCGCGACGTCGGCGCCCCCTTGTCTCCTCCTTTTGCGTTCGCTTCCCCACCGAGCCGTCGTCCCGCGCGCAAACGTCGACCGCGTTAACCGACGTTGCGCAACCTCACGTTCGTTTCCAACTTACGACGCGACGACGTTTCCTCGCCGTCTCCGAACGACGGGCGCGGAAACCGATTTCGCGGGTTCGACTAACGCTCAAACGTTCGACCGTTTCTTTTTAGGAGAAGCCGACGGCGTATTGTCGCCCCCGCCGTTCGAAGATTTATTTGCGCCCGCTTGCCCCGACGGAACCTGTCCGTTCGCCGCCGCTCCGTCGCAAACGCTCCAAAATCCGCCGGTTCCGACGGCCCCCAAGGGCGTTCTGCGCTCCGTCGTTCGCGTTTACAACGCTTACGAAGAAACCGTTTCGACCGCCGACGCCGCTTTAGGCCCGACGCGACGCCGCGTCGTTGAAAAGGGAAGCGGCGCGATCGTCGCCGATTCGGTTGGAACGCGTTACGTCCTAACCGCCGCGCATATTTTTCGCGACGGTCGCGGCCAAATCACCGCGCAATCGGTCGACGGACGTATCTTCGCCGCGTCGCTTGTTTTAGCGTCGGAGGAATGCGACGTCGCGCTCCTTGCCGTCGACGCGTCGACGGACGTTCCCTCCTTGACGATTTCCGATTCTTGGCCGCGACAAGGCGAAACCGTTTGGCGCGCCGGTTTCGGCCCGAACGAAACGTTGCGAGAACTCGCCGGTTCCGTCAAAGGCTACGTCAAAACCGACCGTTACTCGACTTACGAAACATTAAAAATCGACGGCCCGGCGCGACAAGGCGACTCCGGCGGCCCCGTTTACAACGCTTCGGGCGAAATCGTCGGCGTCGTTTGGGGAACGGACGGAGTCGACGCTTACGCGACTTACTGCGGTCGCGTCCTTAAGACGCTTTGCGACTATTCGCCGACTTTCGAGCCGAACGCCGTTCAAGCCGCCGTCGACGCGCCGCCGCTCGCGTCGGACGCCCCCGACGCGGCGACCGACTTAACCGAAGGAATCCCGGCGACTTGCGTTCCCCAAGAGGAGCAAACGCCGCCGAGCGTCGCCGACGCGAACGAAACGGCGCCGCGATCAAAACTTCGCGATTTTTGGAACGCCGCGTTGGCGTTCGCCGTCGTCTTCGCCTTCGGATATTGCGGTCTTTTCGCAACCAAAAGCCGTTGATTTTTCAACGGTTGCACAACAACAATCAACGCTTTACCCAACTTTCGGACGCGTTCGCGCCCGTTTCAAGAAAGGAATCGCCGATGGAATGGAACGCTTCGACCGGTTTGGCGCTCGGCATTGTCTCGACGCTAACCCCTTGGTTTTTCTCGGTTCACTCGAAACTCGCGGCTATCGCGGAGCAAACCGCGCAGGGCTCGCAAAAAATCGACGCGCTCGCCGCCGCGACCGGGCGCGCGTTTGAAAAAGTATACGACGTCGAGAAACAAATATCCTCGCAAGACCTTCGTTTGCGTCAGGTTAGCGAACGTCTCGACAAACTTGAAGGCGCGCTCGCCGAATAACGCGAAACGCCCGGTTTGGGTCGCCTCTTCCCTTTTCAATTCAATCGATTTTAGTTTAAAGGAGCTTTTTCGATGCGAAACCGCGTCAAAGAATTACGTTTTGTCAAAGCGTCCGAGCTAACCCCTTGCGCCGACAACTGGCGTCTCCATCCTAAGCGACAACGCGACTTAATGAAGAGCGTTTTGCAAACGATCGGTTACGCCGACGCGCTCGTCGCTCGCGAAACGGAGGACGGCGCCCTCGTCCTAATCGACGGGCATCTCCGCGCCGACGTTTCGCCGAACGTCGAGGTTCCGGTTCTTATCGTCGACCTTAACGAACGAGAAGCCAAGGAGTTGTTGCTCGTTCACGACCCGATCGGCGCGATGGCCGAACGCGACGACGACGCCGTTTCTCGCCTCCTCCAAGACTTCGAAGCGACGAACGAAACGCTCGAACGCTTTATCGAAGAAGAGTTTAATCTCGCGATTCCCAACGACGACGTCGAGTCGCTCCAAGAGCCCAAATCGGTCGCGATTCCCAATTTATTCCAAATTATCGTCGAATGCGAAGACGAAGAGGAGCAGCGCGAGTGTTTTGAAGAGTTGACGCGCGCCGGTCGCAAATGCCGCGTCGTCAATCTTTAAGCCTCCGATCTTATCCCGTTTATTTGTTGTTCGAAAGGAAAACGACGTTGGAAAAATCCCCTCAAACGCAAACGCTTCGCCTCGCGTCGCCGGTTTACGATTCGTTCCGAGTGCGCGCGATCGCCGGTATGTTCGACGCGCCGATCGAATCCAAAACGGAGAAAATCGTTACGTTCGAACCGCCGCCGAGCCTCGACGAAGATTGGCGAATCGGTCTAATCGTCGGCCCGTCCGGAAGCGGCAAAAGTTCCGTCGCCAAAACGATTTACGCGTCCGAAATTTTCAGCGGAGCCGATTGGGCGACCGACAAGGCGACGATCGACAACTTCGGCGAACGCCCGATGAAAGAGATCGTCCGAATGCTGACGACGGTCGGTTTCGGGTCGCCGCCGAGTTGGGCGCAGCCGTTCGCGACGCTGAGCAACGGCGAAAAATTTCGTTGCGAACTCGCTCGCGCGCTCCTCGACTCGCCGTCGGAACTCGTTGTTTTCGACGAGTTTACAAGCGTCGTCGACCGAACGGTCGCGAAAACGGCGTCCGCCGCCATCGCCGACGGCATTCGCAAAAACTTCGTTCAAAAGCGTTTCGTCGCGCTCTCCTGTCATTACGACGTCGTCGATTGGCTCGAGCCCGATTGGGTTCTCGATATGGCGACCGGAAAACTGACAAGGAGGCGTCTTCGGCGCCCCCGCGTTAAGCTCGAAATCTTGCGCGGCGATAAAAAAGATTGGCCCCGTTTTGCGAAGCATCACTATTTGAGCGGTTCGCTGCATCCTTCGGCGCAATGTTACTTAGCGTTTTGGGAAGACGCTCCGGTCGCCTTTTGCGCGACGCTTCCTATTTTCGGCGCGGCCGGTCGACGTCGGGTAACGCGACTTGTCGTTCTCCCGGATTATCAAGGTTTAGGAATCGGAACGGCGTTCGTCGAAACGCTCGGCGACCTTTACCGCGAACGTTCGCTTCGCTTTAGTATTACATCGAGTCATCCGTCGATCATAAACCACTGCAAACGTTCGAGTTGTTGGCGCGCCGTTTCGTTGTCGAAATTTGGACGACACGGCAAGGTCGACGGGTCGCGGCGAACCGGCTCCGCGGGTCGCGCCGTCGTTTCGTTTGAATACCTCGGTCGCGCCCAATCGATTAGCGACGCGCGTCGATAGTCCTTAACCGTTTTAATCACCTCGTTTAAACAATAAAACAATGACGACGCCCAAACGCAAACCGAAAAAAAAAACGCTCTCCGCGACGGACAAAAACGGAATCCTCGCGGTCGTCGCGCTCGGCGCTTCGCTCGACGTCGCGGCGCGCTATTTCAAACGAGAACCGCAGGAAATCCTCGACGCCCTAACCGACGACGGCGACTTCCAACGCGATTTCAAACAAGCGCAAGAGCAAGCGGAAGTCTTTTTCTTAAAACAAGTTAAGACAGCAGCGCTCGACGCGAAAAATTGGCGCGCCGCGACTTGGGCGCTCGAACGTCTCCGTCCGGATCGTTACGGTCGCGTGAAGACCGACGCGATTTCCGTCGAGGAAATCAAGACGCTTTTCGCTCGTCTCCGCGCGACGATCGCCGCCGAATTTACCGACGAAAGCGAACGCCAAAAACTCGAAACCAAATTGGACGCGCTTTTAAAAACGCTAAGCTAACCTTTTATTTTAAAGCGCTTAAACAACCAACCGAAAGAAACCGCCGATGCAAACGCGCCGTCTCGCCCAACTTGCCCGTCAAGCCTTGCGTCCAACGTCGGAAAACGACGTTTCGCCGCGACGTTTTCGCTCGCTCGTCGAATGGTCGCAATTCTTTTTACCGCATTACTTTACGCTTCCCGTTTCGAAAGCGCACCGTTGGTTTGCGGAGACGGTCGAGGAGAACGCCGAGCGACGCGGTTTCAAATTAAACTTCTTAGCGCCGCGCGGCGCCGCCAAATCGACGCTCGGCGCCTTAGCCTATCCGCTTCGCGAAGCGCTCGAAGGTCGCGAGTCGTATATTTGGCTCGTTTCCGACGTTCGCTCGCAAGCGCAAAACCACTTAAACAATATTATTAAAGAACTTGAAGAAAACCCGCGCATTCGCGAATATTACGTCGAACCGCAAAAATTGCGCTGGTCGGCGCGTTCCAATCGCGTCGCGTTCAGTTCCGGCGTCGCGATCGAGTGTTACGGAACCGGCCAAAAGTTGCGCGGACGCCGCGAACGCGAACGCCGTCCGACGCTGATTATCGGCGACGACTTACAAAACGACGATCACATCGTTTCGAAAACGCGTCGCGAACGCTCTCGCCGTTGGTTTTTCGGCGCGCTCCTAAAAGCGGGCGACGTCAAGACTAACGTCGTTCACTTAGCGACCGCGCTTCATCCGGAGGCGATCGGTTGGGAACTCCTTTCGAACCCGGCTTGGGTCGGCAAAAGTTTCCCGGCGATCTTGCGTTTCCCGAACGCGGTCGAACTTTGGAACGAATGGAAAGCGATTTATCTTTCGTCCGACGCCGACGCAAATATCCGCGCCAACGAGTTTTACCGCGAACATTTTGACGAAATGAACGCCGGCGCCGAGGTTCTTTGGCCCGAGAACGAGTCGCTCCTCGACCTGATGAAAATGCGCGTCGAAAGCGGCGAAAAAGTCTTTTTGCGCGAAAAACAGAATTCGCCGGTCGCGACCGAATATAACGAATTTCCGGACGAATACTTCGAAGACGTTTGGACGGACGCGTTTCCGCAAGACGTTGTCGCGACGGCGCTTGCGCTCGACCCGAGCAAAGGCCGCGACGCGTCGGTCGGCGATTACTCCGCGTTCGTCGTCGCCGCGCTCGCTCCCGACGGAACGATTTTTATCGACGCGACGTTAGGTCGCTTTCCAACATCCGAACTCGTCGACGAAGCGTTCGAAATTTGGCGTCGTTATCGCCCGGACGTTTTCGCGGTCGAAACGAACCAATTTCAGGAGCTTCTTCGCGACGAGTTGGAGCGCGCTTTTCGCGAACGCGGCGTTCCGGACGCGGCGCTCTTCCCCATCGAAAACCGCCTTAATAAAAATGTTAGAATCCGCCGTTTAGGCACGCCGTTGTCGAAACGCAAACTTCGTTTCCTCCGCGACAATCCGTCGAACGAGCTGCTGATCGAACAACTGCAAGCGTTCCCCTGCGGAGCGCACGACGACGGGCCGGACGCGCTCGAGATGGCGCTGCGCGTTTTAACGGCGTCGACGGAAAACGCCGTCGAAGAAACCTTTAGCCGCGGCGACTTCGGCGCGTTCCGAACCGGATACTTTTAAACGTTAACGTTTCAGGAGTTACAATGTCTCGCCCATTAACCTTCAACGGCGTTTTATCCGCCGACGCCGTCGTCTCGACGCTTGAATCGCGTTTCGAATACGACGATCCTAACCCGTTTACTTTCAGCGCGTTATCGTATTCGCTGAACGAGTCGACAGACACGGAGATTTTCAACGCCGCCGCGCGTCGGATTTCTCGCGAACTTTGCTTAAATAACCCGTTTGCTATCAACGCTTTAGAAAACCGCGTCAATTACGTCGTCGGTTTCGGGCACAAGTACCAAGCGACGGCGCGCGCCCCCCAAGACGCGGAACTCGCTCAAAAAACGCAAGATATCGTCGTCGATTTCATCGTCGCGAACGATTGGTTTAAGCGTCAACAAGAGATTTTACGACGCTACGACCGCGAC
>JAFSFF010000278.1 GCA_017435375.1 Thermoguttaceae bacterium | reverse complement strand
TTTCATATCCATTGTGCGGTTCCTTTTGCGTTGAGCTTGACGATTTTAACGACGGGAACGTCGCGCCGTTTTTGTTGCGAAAGGGCGGCGGCGCGACGTCGGTCGTTTAGCGTCTTGCGATTTTTTAAACGTTGCGAACGTCGATTGGCGTTAGATTTGCGATTTCGGCGACGGTTTCAGGAAAAGGTTGCGAATACGGGTCGCGGTGCGAGCGAATTCTTTTTCGCCGCTCATTTCTTTCCATTCGTCGCTGTTGACGAACTTGCTCCAACCTTCGCGGCGCGCTTCGTCGTTCGGGAAGCTGAGCATGTACGCGATGTTCGGCGCCATCGAGCCGAAGAGCGTCCGCCCGAAGAAGACCGGCGCCATTCCGCAACGACGGAAGAGGTCGAGTTCGCCGCGAACGTCGAACATCTTTTCTTTAGCGAAGTTGCGCTCGAAGTTTGGGCTGTTGTACGTGCGGTGTTGCAGGACGCGGCCATCGTTGGTAAACGGAACGGTAATTTGCGGTTGCGTCGGGAAAGCGAGGAGCGCGGAGACTTCTTGGTCGACGAAGTCGAGGTCGTCGCTCGTGTTGAGGGCGTTCGAACCTTCGGCGACGGAGCGTTCTTGGAGCGTCGCCAACGCGTCGAGCGTCGCGGCTTCGGAGACGACGAAAACGGCGTTCGCGAACGGTTCGGCGCCGCGGTCGCCCTTGTTGAGATCGGCGTTCAGGGTGAAGACGCCGACTTTGTCGAAGCCGAGTTTGTTCCGTTCCGGAATCAAAATTTCGTCGAATTTGGCGACGAGCGCGTCGCGTTTGTCGGCGTTTTGGGTGAAATACGTTTCCAAAAGGATGTAACGGCGTTCGGAGGCGGCGTCGGCGGCTTGCGCGTCGGCGGTCGGGAGGACGGCGGCGAGACCGGCGGCGGTCGCGGCGGTCAGAAAGTCTCGGCGTTGCATTAGATGAAATCCTTACGGCGATAAAATATCGCGATAAAAACGGTTGAAACGGGGCGGAACGCCAAAAACGTTCCGCCGACGGAACCGTCGCGTCGGAAAAAATCGGACGAAAACGGTTTCGGACGTTAAAATAAAACGATTGGACAAAATAACGGACGTCGCGACGTTCGGAAACGCCGGGACGTTCGCCGGGAAAACGGCGGCGGAAAGGGAAATTTCGCCGATTTTCCCCTTATTATTAATGTATTATATCCGAACGGAACGCGCGGCGCAAGCGGGCGAACGAAAATTTCATCGTTGAAACGGAATTTAACGTCGCCGCGTCGGGCGAATTTCTCGCCGTTCGGTCGGACGTTTGCCGGGCCGGTTCGCCGCGCTTGGCGCAACGCGTCGAACGAAACTTCGACGCGTCCGGGGGCGACGCCGCGTTCAGCGCAACACGTCGAGCGAAACTTCGATTCGACCGAGCGGCGCGCTGACTTGAACGCCTTGAACGGCGGCGCGAATCGTCGCGAGCGATTCTCGGGCGATTTCGATTCCGGTCGCGAGTTGGTCTTCCTTCGACCGGGTCGCGGCGGCTTCCATTCGCGACATAATCTCGTCCGGAACGACGACGCCGGGCACCTCCTTGCGCATAAAGAGGGCGTTGCGGTAACTGACGAACGGCCAAACGCCGGCGATCACCGGGATCGAAAGCGCGTCGCCGCATTCGTCGAGGAACGAAAGGAGGACGTTCGGGTCGAAAACCGGCTGGGTAACGGCGAAAAGGGCGCCGGCGTCGATTTTGCGTTTGAGCCGGTCGATTTCGCGCTTGCGGTCGAGCGCGGACGGGTCGAAACCGACGCCGAAAAAGGCGTTCGTCGCCGGGGGAAGCGCGAGTCCGCCGAGGTCGACGCCGCGGTTCAAGCGACGTTGAAGCGCGCAAAGGCCGATCGAGTCGCAGTCGAAAACGCCGGTCGCCGACGCGTAATTCCCGAGTTTCGGCGGGTCGCCGGTGATGAAGAGAATGTTGCGGATTCCGAGCGCGGCGCACCCGACCAAATCGGCTTGAATCCCGATGAGGTTTTTGTCGCGGCAGCACATATGCAAGACCGGCTCGATTCCGGCTTCGTCGAGGATTTTCGACGCGGCGACGATCGACGAAATCCGAGCGGAAGCGCGCGGCCCGTCCGGGAGGTTGACCGCGTCGACGCCCGCTTCTTTGAGTTGGCGGCCCTTGTCGATAAAATCGGTAAGATCGTACCCGCGCGGCGGAATCGTTTCGACCGTCGAGACCCATTCGCCGCGAGCGAGCTTGGCGGCCAAGCGGCTGCGCGATTCGACCGGCGATTCCGGGAGTTCGACGACGTCCGGCGCCGCGTCGACAAGTTTAATTTCGACGCGACGGCCCCGCGACGTCGGCTTGACCGCTTTGACGACTTCCGCCAAATCTTCCGGCGTCGTTCCGCAACACCCGCCGACCGCCGCCGCGCCGAGATCGGCGTACCGCGTCGCGTAAGTCGCGAGATATTCCGGAGAATTGTAATAAAGTTGGCGGCCTTCGAACGACTCCGGCGCGCCCGCGTTCGGCTGAACGATTAACGGACGGTCGAGCGTTTTGACGATTTCGAGCGTCGCGTTCAACATTTCCGCCGGACCGAAACCGCAGTTGAGCCCCCAAGCGAGCGGTTGCGGACGCGTCGCGGCGGCGACTTGACAACAGGGACAAGACGGGGCGTCGGCGTTAGTTTTGTCGGTTTGGGTGATTGCGCAAGTTTTATTGGTTTTGGCGGTCGCGCCGGTTCGGTTGGTCGCGCCGGTTGTTTCGAACGGCGCGAAGAGTTCGGCGAAGCGTTTCGCCCGGGTTTCGAGCGTGTTCGGCGCGCGGAAAAGAGCCGGGGAGAGCGCGTAAGAAACGACGAACGGGAAATTCGGCGCGGCGGCTTGCATCGCGTCGACGGCGATTTCGGCGGTTTCGCGGGACGGCTGCGTTTCGAAGAGAACGACGTCGACGCCCG
>JAFSFF010000277.1 GCA_017435375.1 Thermoguttaceae bacterium | reverse complement strand
TCCTGCTGGTCGGGATCGAGTTCGACCATTTCCGCTCGAAGCTGCCGGAGTTTCAACAGTTTTTCGGGCCGGAAAACCTGATTTTGCTGAGTATTACGCTCGGTCTCACGAAGGTGCTTCACGAGTTCGGACACGGCTTGTCGTGTAAATATTGGGGCGGCGAGTGCCACGAACTCGGCGTGATGATTCTCGTCTTGACGCCGTGCTTATACTGCAACGTGTCGGACTCTTGGATGATTCCGAGCAAGTGGAAGCGCGCGGGAATCGTCGTAGCCGGCGTTTTCGTCGAATGCACGTTGGCGTCGATATGCACCTTTATTTGGTGGTTTACGAACGAGAACCTCTTGCACTATTTGTGCTTGAACGTGATGTTCATTTCGTCGCTTAGCACGATCGTGTTCAATATGAACCCGCTTCTGCGCTACGACGGTTACTACCTGCTGTCGGACTTGCTCGAAATTCCGAACATGCGCCAAAAAGCGACGAAGATTATGACGCAAAAGGCGTCGGCGTGGTTTTTGGGGATGGAGCAGCAGGAAGACCCGTTTTTGCCGAAGCGAAATCAAGGGTGGTTCGCGCTTTACACGGTCGGCGCCGTGTCGTATCGTTGGGTCGTTACCGCGTCGATTTTGTTCTTCGTTTACCATTTTTTCGACGCGTACGGTTTGAAGGTGATCGCGCAGATCATCGCCGCGATGTCGCTTTACGGGCTGTTGATCGCGCCGCTTTGGAAGATCGCGAAGTTTTTTTGGGTGCCGGGGAGAATTTACCGAGTGAAAAAGACGCGCTTTTACCTGTCGCTTTCCGCCGTGTTGGCGTTGATCGCGGGTTTTTGTTTAATTCCGTTCCCGTATTCGATTTACGCGCCGGCGGTGATCGAGTTGCGTTCGAACGACGCGTCGACGGCGAACGTTCTCGCGCCGAAATCGGGGGGCGTTTTGGCCGAAATCGCGACCAAAGCGAACGGCGAGCTTATCGAACCGGGCGACTTTGTGAAGAAGGGCGACCTTTTAGCGCGCTTGCAAAGTCCGAAGCTCGATTCGGAGCTGATGGCGCTCCAAGGTCAACGTCGCGAAACCGAGCAGGAAATGTTGATGTGCGAACGGTTGGGCGCGGAGCAAGAGGCCGTCGCGCGGCTTCAAGAGTTGCGAGCGCGGCTCGACGGTTTGCGCAAAGCGATCGCCGAACTTCAAGCGGAACGCAAGCAGCTCGAGCTGCGCGCGCCGATCGACGGCGTCATCGTGTCGCCTTATTATCGAGTCGACCGCGAGAACAAGTTTGAGGATATGTCGTCGCAGTTGCGTCAATGGGAGGGAACGCCTCTTTCGCCGCGCAACTTGAACGTAACTCTTGAGCCGGGAACGCATATCTGCAGCGTCGGCGATCCCGCGAAGTTGGAGGCGGTGGCGATCGTCGACCAAGCGAAGATCGATTTTGTCGCGCCGGGCGCTTCGGTGAAGATTAAGTTGAACGAGTTTCCGAGCGAAACGCTCGTGAGCGACGTGCGCGAAATCGACGACGTGGAGCGCCAAAAAATGGAAAGCGTTCCGTTCCAACTTTCCGCTAAAGGCGGCGGCCCGGTTGCGACGGAGACGGTCGAGGGCGGCGAAGAGCGACCGCAGAGCGCGTCGTTCCGGGTGCGCGTCGACTTGGACGAGCCGGAAAATCTCGACGTAAAGGTTGGGATGACCGCGAAGGCGAAGATTAAAGCGCGTCCGCAAACGCTTTTGCAACGCTTGACGCGGTTGGTGCGCGAAGTCTTTAACTTCAAACTGTAAAAGCGGTTGCGATTCCGGTAAAATAAACGGCGGGCGGTTTCCTCGAATCGGGAAAGCCGCCCGTTTTTTTTATTGCGCTTCCGAAAAGACGCGTTTAACGTTTACTTAACGTCTTTCGGAATAAGACGTTGAACGTCGACGCGCTTGATTTCGCCGCCTTTTTCTTGGTTGACGTCTTGTCGCCAAACGTCGAAGTCGTTTTTCGCGTAGTTTTTGTGGAGCCAACGGACGTAGGGAAGCGCCGCGTCGTCCTGCCAATAGACGTTTCCTTCGAAGCGCGGCTGTTCCGGCGTCCAATCGACGTCGGAGCGGACGAGGCTTTCGGTCGCGTTGGCGAAAATATTCCCGCGCAAAACGAGGTTTTTCGTCTGCGCCGTGTTGGCGTAAAACATAACGCAGCGACCGTTCGGGTCGGGACGTTGAGCGTGTCCCCAACCGTAACCCGCGTTAAGGCAAACGTTGTCGACGAACGCGACGTTTTCGGTAACTGATTCCGGCCCGCGGTTCCAATATTCGAACGAATATTCGCAATTCCAAATGAGATTGTTCCGGTAAACGATGTTCCGCTCGACGTTGACGCCGGAGCCTTGGTTCGTGATCGCCGCGTCGTAAACCTCCCAAATACGGCAGTTTTCGACGAGGTGGTCGCGCCCGTCCGACCAAAACTCGATTCCGTTGCCGAACCGAACGCGCCGCCCGGCGCCCCCTTCGCGGTACTGATCGCCGCCGCCGATCCAAGAAATATCGCAGTTGCGGATCGTAACGTGAGCGTTGCCGGAGCCGCCGAAGCCGTGCGCCGCGCCGTAACGAAGGTCGAGCCCGTCGAAAACCGCGTGTTCGACGCCGGAAAGGTCGACAACGTGCCGCATCACCGCCGCTTCGATCGAGTCGAAACGGAGCGCCGGATTCTTGTCGGAACGGTACCAAACGCGCCCTTCGCTTCGTTCGTAACAGAAGTCGTCGTTTTGCTTTAGATCGTCGAGCGTCCAACGCTTGAACGCCGCTTTCTTCCCGTCGAGGATAATGTTTCCGACGTCCGGGTCGAGTTCGAGCGCGTCGACTTCGACTTCTTCGACGACGAGGTTCGAAATTTCGATTTCGCAACCCTTCGGAAGCGTTCCGAAGTAGAACGTAACTCGCGCGTCGTCGGCGGTTTGCGTCGCTTTAAAAATAAGTTCTTGGCGCGATTTTTTTTGCGTCGGCGCGAACTTGTTTTGGAGAAGCGAGCCGTAAGAACTCCAAGGCGAACCCGCTTTCATCAGCGAAACGCTCGGCGCTTCGAACGGAATCGACGCGCTCGCGTCGAACGTAACTCGATAAGATTTCCCGAGTTGCAACTTGAACGGCGCGTTCGACCATTGGACGTGATTCCCCGCCGTTCCCGATTCGGAGATGTCGACGCGGAACGTCTTAACGCCGTCGACTTCGACGACGTTAAACGCCGCTTTCGCGCCGTTTTCGGTATGTAACCCCCAAGCGCCGGTCAAGAAGTCGCCGCCCGAGCCGACGACGCGAATTTCCGTCGGGCGCGTCGCCCAAAGATTTTCGCCGACTTCGACCCAATCGCGTTCGTCGTCGAGCGCGACGGAGCGGAGAATACTCGGTTTCGCGCCGTCGCCGTAACTCGAATAAAGAACGGGTTTTCCGGACGTTCCGGACGCCGGTTTGAGTCCGCCGCGCCAACGTTCGCCCGCTTTAAAATAGACCGCGTCGCCGGGGCGCAACTTCGCCGAGGAAACGCGTTCGAGCGACCGCCAAGCGTTTTGCGGCGAGAGACCGGAGGCCGCGTCGTCGCCCGTTCGCGAATCGACGTAATAATCGGTTGCGAAAGAAGTTGCGACGAACGAAAACGCGGCGTCGGGGGCGCGGTTAAGTTCGAGCGCGAAAGCGCCGAGCGTTCCGACGGCGGTGAGCGCGCAAAGACGACCGAAACGTCGAAGGGGCGCGCGTTGAAAAATATTAATAGTTGAGCGCATAACGTCTTTCCTTTCCAATGTTTAGAACGAGCGGAAGCGCGGCGAACGACGTCGCGGCGCGCCGAACGCTCGACCGTTTCTCCCTATTATACCCGACGGCGAAACGAATTGCAAGCCGCGCGCGGTCGGGCGGAGAAACGACGAAGGGTAAGCGACAAGAATTAAAAAGTTGCGTTTAAAATTTTTTTCAAGCGAAGGCGCGCGATGAGAGAGCGAAGAGAGCGTCGCCGCCAACAAGAAAAACGAACCGCGACGTTCGCGAAAACGTCGCGGTCTCTAAGTTCAGCGAATTATCGGTTTGCGAAAAGTCGCGCCTTTTTCCGATTCGACGCGAGCCGTTTCCGCGATCGGCGGCGCGACTTGCGTTTGAGCGGATTTGGGTTCGACGGCGCGCCAAACCGACGCGGGCGTCGGAGCGGGTTTCGCGGACGGCGCTTGCGTCGGGCGCGTCGATTTATCCGTCGGAACCGGTTGGGCGGACGGCGTTTTTTTCGCTTTCGGAACGATCGGCGCGACGACGCGAGCGCGCGGTTTCTTCGACGTTAAGTCGTCTTTAAACGCGACTTTAGCCGACGGGTGAGACGCGGTTTTCCGCGGCGATTCGGGCGTCGGCGTCGCGTCCGTCGTTTCGGCGCCGGGGAGCAAAAGGAGCGGAACGTCGTCGACAGCCGGCGTTTCGTTCGACGACGGAAGGCTTGAAACGGTCGACGGTTCCGACGGCGTCGCGTCGTCGAAGACGAGAACCGGAAGCGCCGACGCGAGGTCGCTCGATTCGTCGTTCGCGTCGTTTTGGGGAACGGCGGCGCCGGACGGGCCCGGAAGCGCGACCGCGTTGGCGGCGTTTTTCGCGGGGAAAGCGACCAACGGAACCGGGGCGCTTAAATCGTCGTTGACGTTCGCGTTTTCCGCTTCTTCGAGGAGTTCGTTTTCGAAGTCGAGAAGAAGCGGCGCTTCGTTGGCTTGACTCGGTTCGTCGTCGGTCGCGAGAATCGCGACGTCGTCGGTTAAAATCGGTTCCGCGTAATCGATTTCGTCGCCGTTGTTCGCGGTCGAGTCGATAAGTTCGAGCGCGTCGGAAAAACGCGTCGAGGGACGGGCCGTCGCTTTCGCGACCGAGGTCTCCGGAACGAGCGTCGGCGAGGAAATCGGTTGCGACGCGACGCGGGCGCCGCCGACTTTAAGCGGGGTTTCGTCTTCCCAATCGAGTTCCGCTTCGAAGTCGTATTCGCTTTCCGAATCGTCGGACAGCGCGAACGAATTTTGCGCAAGAGACGGCTTGTCGAAGTTGTTAAGCGGCGACGACGCTCGATTTAGCGACGAACGCGCGAACGCCGGTTCGGCGCGGCTCGGCGTCGCGGCGGCGTCGAGACCGGAGAACGGCGCGGGCGTTTCGGCGGCGGAACGGGCTCGAACGGCGATCGCGCCGTCGACGGCTCCGGAGCGTTCGCGGGACAAAACGCGAGCGACCGTCGGCGTCGGACTGTTCAATTTCGGTAAGAGTCGGTAATCGACGTAAGTTCCGCGCGCTCTAAGTTGCGCTTGGCGAGCCGTTTCGGACGTTTTCGCTGCGAAAAGACGACGCGCTTCCGGGGAAAGTTCCGAAAGTCCGGCGATCGAAGCCGCCAACGCGCCCGGGTTGTTTTCGGCGGTTTGCGATACGTTGTCGATGAACGCGAGGGTTTGTTCGAAGTTGGAATCCGCAAGTTTGCCGAGCGCTCCGCTGAAGGTGCGAGCGAGGAGGTCGGCGCCGGGATTTTTCAGGTCGACGAACGCGTCTAAACGGCAGACGACGATCGGGCGCCCGGTCGGGTCTTCCGTGTAACGCGTTTGCAGGACGAGGAACATTTCGCCGTCGAGAGAACGCGGAACGACGGGGCCTTGGTACTTGCCGT
>JAFSFF010000276.1 GCA_017435375.1 Thermoguttaceae bacterium | reverse complement strand
TACTTCCGTTTCCCGCTCCAAGACCTGCCGGAAATCGACCTCCAAGAGACGCTTCCGGAGGAACACTGGCGCGAAACGCCGCTCGGTTTGCCGGAACTTAGCGAAGTCGAGGCGGTGCGGCACTTTACCGCGCTTTCGAAGCGAGCGTTCGGCGTCGACGACGGCATGTACCCGCTCGGTTCCTGCACGATGAAGTACAATCCGAAGCTCGGCGAATACGCGGCGCGTCTTCCCGGTTTCGCGAACATTCACCCGTATCAACCGGTCGAAACGGCGCAGGGCGCGCTCGAACTGATGTACGAGTTGTCGCTGATGTTGGCGCAAATCGGCGGGATGGACGCGTTCACGCTCCAACCGGCGGCGGGCGCGCACGGCGAAGCGACCGGCATTATGATTATCCGCGCTTATCACAAGCATCGCGGCGAAGACGAACAACGTCGCGTCGTCTTGGTTCCGGACTCGGCGCACGGCACGAACCCGGCCAGCGCGGCGAACGTCGGTTACAAAATTCGCGTCGTCAAATCGAACGAACGCGGTCGCGTCGACCTCGAAGACTTAAAGGCGAAACTCGGCCCGGACGTCGCCGGTTTGATGCTGACGAATCCGAACACGCTCGGCTTGTTCGAAACGGATATCCTTGAAATCGCGCGACTTACGCACGAAGCCGGCGGGCTCCTTTATTACGACGGCGCGAACCTGAACGCCATCATGGGCGTCGCGCGCCCCGGCGACATGGGGTTCGACGTCGTTCACTACAACCTGCACAAGACGTTCGCGACCCCGCACGGCGGCGGCGGCCCCGGTTCCGGTCCGGTCGGCGTCAAGAAATTCCTCGAGCCGTTCCTGCCGTCGCCGGTCGTTATTAAGAACGACTGCGGCGCTTACGAGCTGGACGACGACCGTCCGCTTTCGATCGGCAAAGTGAAGACGTTCTACGGGAACTTCGGCGTCTGCGTCCGCGCTTACGCTTACATCTTGTCGCTCGGTTGCGAAGGAATCAAGCGCGCCTGTCAACACGCCGTGTTGAACGCGAACTACATTCGCAAGCAACTGGCCGACGATTACGATTTCCCGATCGACGAGCTTTGCAAACACGAGTTCGTTTGCTCGCCGAAGAAGCTCGAAGGCGGCTCCGACGTCCACACGCTCGACGTCGCGAAACGCTTGATCGACTTCGGTTATCACCCGCCGACCATTTACTTCCCGTTGATCGTCGACGAAGCGATTATGATCGAGCCGACCGAAACGGAAACGAAGGAACGCCTCGACGATTTCATCGCGGCGATGAAGCAGATCGCGAAAGAGCGCCGCGAAACGCCGGACGTCGTCAAAGCGGCGCCGCACGGCACGGTCGTGAAGCGTCTCGACGAAACGCGAGCGGCCCGCAACCCGGTTCTGAAGTACGAGGAACCGCTTTCTTGAACCGCTTGATTTAAAACGGGTTAACCGTTGAAAGGAACGCCGGTCGACGCGCCGACGTTCCTTTTTTTCGCGCCGAGGAGGGCCGAGCGTCGCCGAATGCGCGAATCAAGAAAAACGAAAGGAAAAAGGAACGGTAAAATGGAAGGGAAAACGCCGAACGGCGCCGCGCTCGCGGAGGCGGTCGCGTTCGATATGGACGGTTTAATGTTCGACACCGAAGCGGTTTACTGGAAAGCCGCCGACGCGCTTCTCGGGCGCCGCGGACATAAATATACCGCCGAGCTTTGCGCGCAGATTATCGGGCGTCCGCCGGAACACTGCTTCCGCCTCTTCATCGAGCGTTTCAATTTGCCGGAGGATTGGCGAACGCTCCAGCGAGAATCCGAAGACCTCTTTATCGAACTCTTGAACGACGGATACTCGACGACGCCCGGTTTGGAACGCTTGCTCGACGAGCTGGAGCGGCGGTCGATTCCGAAGTGCGTTTGCACCAGCAGCGCGCCGCGCGTCGTTCGCGAAGTCTTGAAAAAAGACGGGATCGGCGAACGCTTCGACTTCGTTTTGACGAGCGAGGACGTAACGAACGGCAAGCCGCACCCGGAGATTTACGCGACGGCGGCGGCGCGTTTCGGCGTCGAACCGAGCAAGGCGCTGGCGTTGGAGGACAGCCCGGCCGGTTGCAAATCGGCGAACGCGGCGGGACTCGTTTGCGGAATGTTGCGCGCCGAACACAACCGAAACGCCGATTTTTCCGGCGCCGTTTGCGTTGTCGAACGGTTGGACGCGCCGGAAATTTTCGCGCTCTTGCGCTCTTGACGGCGAGTTTTTCGCGCCGTTTTTGCCGAAGTTCGGCGCGAGCGCGTTGGGAGAACGTCTTGACTCGGCGCTGAAAAATCGGTATCCTAACGCGAGTTAACGCCCGCGTCCCTTCGGAAATCGGAGATCGGAACGCGGAAAAAAGGCGGACGGCGCGGTCGTCCGAGAAAAAACGACCGACGAACGCCGACGCAAACGACGGCGAGGAGCGATTTTTTGAAAAGAAACGACGGCGAAACGAACGGCGACGAAACGCGAAAACGACGGCGCCGAGAAGCGAGGCGCGAACGATGCGCGTTTTAGTTTTAGGCGGCGGCGACGTCGGCGGCTCCGTCGCAAGATTGCTTTGCGAACAGCGACACGAGGTAACGGTCGTCGAACGCGACCCGGAGCGCGCCGCTTGGCTCGACGACGAACTCGACGCCCGCGTTTTATGCGGCGTTGCGTCGCAAGCGGGGTTGCTCTTCCAGGCGGGCGCGACGACGGCGGACGTTTGCCTCGCGCTGACCGGCGACGACGAAACGAACCTCTTGGCGGGAAGCGTCGCGAAAGCGATGGGGGCGCGGCGCTCGACGGCGCGCGTTTACGCTCCTTTTTATCGGGACGTCGACGCGTTCGATTACCGTCGCCATTTGGGGCTCGACCGCTTGCTTGACGTCGAGTTTTTGACGGCGATGGAGTTGGCGCGGCGCATTCGCGAACCGGGCGCGATGCTGATCGAGCATTTTATCGGCGGCGAACTGGAAATGCAGGACGTGCTGATCGCGAAACCGTCGGCGTCGACCGGACGGCCGTTGTCCGAGTTGCGTCTTCCGTCCGAGGTGCGCGTCGCGGCGATTAATCGCGAAGGCGCCGTTTCGATCGCTTCGGCGAACGACCGCGTCGAAGTCGGCGACCGAGTAACGCTCCTCGGCGAGCGCGCGCAGGTTGAAAACGTCAAAAAGCTCTTTCAAACGCAGTCGGCGGTGAAGCGCAACGTCGTCGTCGCGGGAGGCGGCGAGACGGGGCTGAGCGTCGCGGCGGTGTTGGAAAAACGCAATTACAACGTCAAAATTCTCGACTCGCGGCGCGAGCGATGCGAGTTTTTAGCGCGGCGGTTGACCAAAACGACCGTCGTTTTCGGCGACGCGCGCCGTCGCGACGTCTTGGCCGAGCAACGCGTCGGAAACGCCGACGTGTTCATCGCTTGCGCCGGCGGCGACGAGGACAACATTATGGCCTGCGTCGAAGCGGGCGAACTTGGCGCGAAGTTTTTGGCCGCCGTCGTCGAGCAGCCCGATTACGCGAACGTCGTCGGGAAGTTGGGGATCGACGAAGTCGTCAGCCCTTACGAGGTGATCGGGCGGCAGGTCGAGGGGCTGATGCACACCGGCGCGCTCGTTTTTCAGAACTCGCGGCTTTTGGCCGGTTCGATCGACGTGCTGGAGTTGGAGGTTGAAGCCGATTCGCCCGCGACGCGTTTGCCGTTAAAAGACTTAGAGCTGCCGAAACCGTCGCTGATCGCGGCGGTCATCCGAGAAAACGCCGTCTTGGCGCCGAACGCGACGTTCGTCTTTCGGCCCGGCGACGCCGTTCTCGCCCTGTGCGACGCGCGCAACGTCGCGACGTTTGTTCCGACGTTCGAGCGCGATTGACGGCGGCGATAGAGCGGAAAAAAAGCCGCTTTTTGAAAAGAAAGAAAAAGAAACGGAAATCGTTTCGCGACGCGTTCGGCGTTTCGAGCGACGAACCGGCGTTGAAATAAGTTGAATTTAAGCGCGATTTGGAAAGCGCGTTTGAAAAATTGAAAAACGTTCGAAACGATTCGAGGATAAGAATCGTCGAGGTTAACGATAAGGAGGTTGCGAAATGCGTTTGTCGTTGAGTTGGTCTTGTAAACGGGCGGTCGCGCTTATCGTCGTCGTCGCGGCGCTCGGCGTTTCCGGGTGTTCGAATAAGACGCGGGAAGCCGCCGAATTTTGCCAAGCCGGGATGCAAGGGTTGGCCGAAAACGACTTGGCGACGGCGACCGACTGTTTCCAAAAATCGCTCGAACTCGACCCGAATTTTGGCCCGGCGCTCGTCGGACTCGGCGAAGCGAACCTCCGTTCGCGGCTCTACGTCGAAGCGGAAGACGCGTTTTCGAAGGCTTTAGCGGTCGACGCTCGTTCGCTCGACGCGTTGCGAGGGCGGGGCGAATCGTATTTGGGACAAAAAATGTACGATAAAGCCGTCGCCGATTTCGACGCGGTTTTGGAAATCGACCCGACGAAAACGACCGTTCGCGGGAACCGCGGGTTCGCTTACGTCGGACTCGGCGAACTCGACAAAGCGCTCGCCGATTTGAACGTTTGCGTCGAAGAAGCGCCGACGTCGCCGAACTTTTATACGAACCGCGGCGTTCTTTACCAAAAGCGCGGCGAGTACGACGCGGCGTTCGCCGATCTGACGAAAGCGATCGAACTCGAGCCGACGAACCCGATGACGAACGCGATTCGCGGGAAAATTTGCGCCGACGCCGGACGTTGGGAGGAAGCGCTCGCCGATTACAACGCCGCGCTCGACAAGGACGCCGCCTGTTTCCCGGCGTACAAATGCCGCGGACTTTACTTCAAAAACGTCGCCGATTGGGACGCCGCGCTGGCCGACTTGACGCGAGCGATCGAAATTAACCCGAACGATCCGGAGGTTTACTTCGAGCGCGCCGGAATTTATCGGCAACTGAAAGACGACGCGGCGTACGAGGCCGATATGGCGAAGGCGAGCGAACTCGACCCGAATATCGGCAAAATCGCCGAATAACGCTCGGCGGAAAACGAGTCGCAACGAAAACGCGTCGCAACGACGGAAATCAAACGTCGTTCGGCGCGTTTTTGTCGTCGAGCGGCGTTTGAAAAGAAAGAATGAGGCGACGGCGTCGCGTTTCTGAAACAACGTTGATTTTGAGCGGAGCTTTTCGGCAAAACGAAAACGTCGAAGGGAAAAGAAATGACCGAGTTTAACGAATTTGACGGCGGCGGGCGTTGGGAACGACGGTTCGACGGGGCGAATTTGGACGCGGGAAACGTTTCCGGGAACGTCGCGGCGTTCGACGGCGATCCGTTGCGGGCGCCGGTCGCGTTCGTGAAGGGCGTCGGAGCGCGGCGCGCCGAGATTTTGCGGCGGCTCGGCGTTTTTCGAGCGTTCGACTTGCTCTTCTTTTTTCCCCGCGACTATCTGGAAATTTCGCTGAAACGGAGCGTCGACGATCTCGTCGAGGACGAAATTCAATCGATTTGCGGAACGATCGAAGATTATCGAACGCGCTTTTCCCGACGCGGGCCGATCGTAACGCTCGACGTCGCGGTCGGCGACGAAGTCGTCCAATGCCTTTGGTTTAATCAAGCGTTTATCGCGAGAACTTTCCGGTCTGGGCGTCGCGTTATGTTGACCGGGAAACCGAAACGGAAATCCGGAACGCTTTGGCAATTTTCGCACCCGAAACTGACTTATTTAAGCGACGATTTCGACGAGTCTTGGAGCGCGTCGAGAGAAAACGGCGAAAGTTTGACGGTCGGCGAAGCGGCGACGGCGGGGCAAAACGCGTCGGTTGGTGAAAATAAGGGAAACGGCGGCGTGTTAGGGGGGTGGGTAAACGACGCGGCTTCCGACGACGAGCGAATCTTGCCGATTTATCCGCTGACCGAGGGTTTGACGCAGTATCAGATTCAAACGATAATCAAAAACGCGCTCGAAACGCTTCCCGATTTGCTTCCCGAAGCGTTCCCGACGGAGTATTTGGCGCCGCGTCGATTGGCGCCGATCGCCGATGCGATTCGCAAAATTCACTTCCCGGCGACGGCGGAGGAGGCGGCGTTCGCGCGGCGACGTTTCGTTTATCAAGAGTTGTTAATCTTGCAGTTAGCGTTGGCGATTTGCCGCGCTCGACGGCGAATCAATATGAAGGCGCCCCCCTTGCCGCGCAACGGAAAAATCGACGCTCGCATCCGTTCGCTCTTCCCGTTCGAGCTGACCGAAGCGCAAAACGCCGCGATCGCCGAAATTTCCGCCGATATGGGGCGCCCGGTTCCGACGAATCGGCTCTTGCAGGGCGACGTCGGCTCCGGCAAGACGGTCGTCGCGATTTACGCGATGCTGCAGGCGGTCGCCAACGGCGCGCAAGCGGTCTTGATGGCGCCGACGGAAACGCTTGCTCGGCAACACTTGCGGACGCTCGAGCATTACTTGCGCAACGCGGCGACCAAGGTCGTTCCGCTTTTCGGCGGTCAAAAACCGGCGGAGCGGGCGGCGATTCTCGAGCAGATTCGAACCGGCGAAGCGCAAATCGTCGTCGGAACGCAGGCGCTCGTTTGCAACGAAATCGAGTTCGCGCGGCTCGGGCTGGTCGTCGTCGACGAGCAACACAAGTTCGGCGTCAAGCAGCGAGCGTCGTTGAAAGCGTCGTTAACGACGGAACCGCACTACTTAGTAATGACGGCGACGCCGATTCCGCGGAGTTTGACGATGACGCTTTTCGGCGACTTGGACGTCTCGGCGATGCGCGGAACGCCCCCGGGACGGCGCAAAACGACGACCGCGATTCTCGACGAGAAAAATCGACCGAGTTGGTGGGCTTTTGTTCGCGAAAAATTGGACGAAGGGCGGCAGGCTTACGTCGTCGTCCCGCGCGTCGACGACGGCGAAGTCGACGAGTTCGCGGCGCTCGAAGGGTACGAAAAACAGAAAATT
>JAFSFF010000275.1 GCA_017435375.1 Thermoguttaceae bacterium | reverse complement strand
GAAGCGTCGGAATCTTCTTTATCGCAACCGCTGATCGCGACGACCCAAACCGTGTAGGTCTTGTTGAGCGCGCCGTAGTGACGATAGGACGGTTTCGTGGTCGAACGCCAGAGGTTCATGCCAATGCCCGGTTCTTGGTACCAAACTTTGTACATGGTCGCGCCTTCGACGGCGTCCCAAGTCAGTTCGAAGTAACCGTTGCGGTTTTGGGCCGTTTTGATGAACGGGGTCGCGAGTTTGTTATCGTCGACAACCGGTTCGTCGGTCGGTTCGTCGGTCGGTTCATCGGTCGGTTCGTCCGTCGGTTCGTCGGTCGGTTCATCCGTCGGTTCGTCCGTCGGTTCGTCGGTCGGTTCGTCGGTCGGTTCGTCGGCCGGTTCGTCGGTCGGTTCGTCGGTCGGTTCGTCGGTCGGTTCGTCGGTCGGTTCGTCCGTCGGTTCGTCCGTCGGTTCGTCCGTCGGTTCGTCGGTCGGTTCATCCGTCGGTTCGTCGGCGACTTCTTCGAAGGTGTAAAGGGTTTGGTCGGCCGGGTTGTAGGTAACTTTCACGACGTTCGAAGCGTCGGAATCTTCTTTATCGCAACCGCTGATCGCGACGACCCAAACCGTGTAGGTCTTGTTGAGCGCGCCGTAGTGACGATAGGACGGTTTCGTGGTCGAACGCCAGAGGTTCATACCAATGCCCGGTTCTTGGTACCAGACTTTGTACATCTTCGCGCCTTCGACGGCGTCCCAAGTCAGTTCGAAGTAACCGTTGCGGTTTTGGGCCGTTTTGATGAACGGGGTCGCGAGTTTGTTATCGTCGACAACCGGTTCGTCGGTCGGTTCGTCCGTCGGTTCATCGGTCGGTTCATCGGTCGGTTCATCGGTCGGTTCGTCCGTCGGTTCGTCGACCGGCGCGACGTGGAACGGGACGACAACCGCTTCCGAAGCTTCGGAAGCTTCGTAGCCGGAGCAAGGTTGAGCGACAATCCAAACTTTATAATTCTTACCTTTAAGAGCGCCGTAATGCGTGTAGGACGGTTTCGTGGTCGAACGCCAAAGATTCATACCGATACCGTCTTCTTGGTACCAAACTTTGTAAGACTTCGCGTTTTCGACAGGTTCCCACGTCAGCGTGAAGTTATAATCGTTGATTTTAACTTCTTCGTCGATAACCGGCGTATCCAACTTCGTGGTCTGCGCCGTCGCGAACGCGGCCGTCAGCGACAACGCCAACGCCATCGCGCAGGTCGCGAAACGTTTAAACATTTTCATAACACTTTCCTTTAAAACTTACGCGTCTTTTCGACGCAACGGTAACAACGCGACGCGACGCCTCCCGTTCGCGACGCGCGATGCGATAGTTTCAAAAATTTCGTATCGAAACAACCCAAAAACGGAGCCAAGCGCGGTAAAATTTCAAGAGGATTAAGACGACGCTAGGAGAATCCGTCGCTTTCCTCGAAAATCGCCGGCTTTGCGCCATTATTATCAGTACAATAACGCAAAATTTTACCGTTCGCCGATTATTCAAATAAAAATTTTTGAAAAACTAGTCCCTTAATTTTCCAGAACCATATTCAGTATAATCGCACATTCAGAAAAAACAACACATTTTCCCTATATTCAACAAAATTCCGTCAAAAAAAAAAAACGATTTTATCGTTACAAACCAACATTTTCTTACAACGCTTACTTCTTTTTTCACCTTTTTTCAAGTTATCTATAAATTTCAAACGAGTCAAACGCCGACATAATTTATTTTCCTACAACATTCCTAAACCGCCTTTTTACGTCGCTTAACAAGAAGCGTCGGAGCGTTGGATTCTCGTCGCTTCAATGAAAATTTCGCGCAAAAGTTTCCTTACGATGTAAAATTGCGCATTTCTCAAAAAAATCGCCGTTTCAACAAAAAATTTAGTTTTTCCACCAAAAAATTTCACCGCGTTTATTGCCTATATTTCGTGTCAATAATCGATTCTTAGCGTTACCGAAGCGCGGGCGCCTTGTCCCGACGTCCGCTCGCCGAACGCGCACGATTCGCGCCGCAACGGCTTTCCCCCTAAGAGTAAAGCTCGAAAGAAAATTACAAGAAAAATAAAATTTATCGAAAACGCACGCAAACGACAAACGTAAAAAAAAAGCCGCCGCTTGAAAACGCGTCGAGATTTTAACCGCTTCAATTTATTTGTCAAAGATGATAAAGAGCCGCCGTCGACCGTCGCGCTCTCTTTCAATTCGTCGGCGCACGCTTTTACGAACCCCGCGCGGGCGGTGTTTATTCTTATCTAAATCCTTTATTTTTCCTATACTCAACTATTTTGGGCGATTTTATGTTTCTAACGGAAAATTTGCGTCGTTTTCTTGAAATCGAACGTCGCCGTTTGTATAATATCGTTATCAATCACTTTAACGGAACGATAAAATTCGTTTCCGCCGCTTTCAAACGTTTATTTTTCAAACGTTTACTTTTATCAAACGTTTATTTTTATCAACTCTATTTCAAAGGAACGACGCGAATGAATCGCCACATTTTCACCGCCCAAGTTACGACTCGACGCGGCTTCACGCTCGTCGAACTCCTCGTTGTCATCGCCATCATCGGGATTTTGATCGGTTTGCTCCTCCCGGCGGTTCAAGCGGCCCGCGAGGCCGCCCGCCGGATGCAATGCACCAACAACATGAAACAAACGATGCTCGCCGTCCACAATTACCACGACACGCACGGCGCGGCGCCCGCCAGCACGGCGATCCTCGGTCATTACAGCCGTCGCCACCCGAATCCGGCGCAGTTCATCGGAGCTAAAGTCGTTTTGCTTCCCTTTATCGAACAATCCGCGCTTTGGAACCAATGCTATACGGCCTCGCAAGAAGTCGTCGAAAACTCCTTCCCTTGGGAGTCGTCCCCCGGCGTAAATCACAACACCGACTGGAACTATAAAATCAAAATCGACGGCTACATTTGCCCGTCGGACGGCGAAGCGACGCTCACGTCGAACAGCGGTTGGGAATCGCTGCAGACCGGTCGCGCCAACATCATTTTCTGCTCCGGCGACGCGCCTTGGGCTTGTCAGTACAACGAAAAATACGAAGGGAACGCTCGAGGCAAGGTCGGGTCGCGCGGCTTCTTTATGCCGGAAATGTGGAAATCGTTCGCCCAATGCACGGACGGCACGAGCCAAACGCTCGCGATCTCCGAAACTTGCGTCGGCGACCAATACACGAAGAATCTTAAAGGCGGAGTTACCGTCGTCGACGCGCTCCACAGCAACGCGAACATCACGCCGGGAAACTGCCTCGTTCACGGTTACGACCCGAACGACCGCAACCAAATCGCAATCCCGGGCGACGCTTGGCGCGGAACGCTTTGGTACGACGGTCGCGCGGCGAGCGCTTGCTTCACCGCGAACGTTCCGCCGAACTCGCCGACGTGTATGTGGGCGAACTCCCATCCTTGGATCGCCGGCGGCGCGCAAAGCTATCACTCGGGCGGCGTCAACTGCGGTATGCTCGACGGTTCGATTCGCTTCGTTTCCGACACGATCGACTGCGGCAACATCAACGCTTACCAAGTAACGTCCGGCAAAAGCCCGTACGGCGTTTGGGGCGGCGCCGCGACGCCGAAGGGCGGCGAAACGGAAGCGATGTGAAAAACGTTCGCGACGCCAAAAGGAGGTTTATATGAAATTTCAACGTTTGTTTTTAGTCGGCGCGCTCGCCTTTGTTTGCGTTTCCGCGTTCGGATGCGCCGAAAAGCGCCCGGAAGGTTTTCCGGAACTTTATCCGATTTCGATCAAAATTCTGCAGGAAGGCAAACCGCTCGAAGGCGCGAGCGTTAATTTGGTCGCGCAAGACCCGCAACTCGTTCGCTGGCCCGCCGGAGGCAACACAAACGCCGACGGCGTCGTCGAATTGCGCACCTACGGTTACGAAGGCGCGCCCGCCGGAACGTTTAAGGTTCTCGTGATGAAAACCGAAACGCTCGGCGAAGCGAATTCGCCCGAAGAAGCGCAAAAACTAATGCAAGAAGGAAAACTCGGCGATTTCGAGCGCTTCGACCTCGTCGACACGCGTTACCGCGACCAAGCGCAAACGCCGTTGTCGCTCGAAGTCAAAGCGGGGTCGAACGCGACGCAAGAGTTCGACGTCGGCGCCCCGATTCGGGAACCGGTTCGTATGCCGGGAACCTAATCGCCGCGCTTTATCTCCGTCCTAAAAATTTTCCCGACCTCGCTCGACGACGCGACTTCGAACGTTGCGCCGTCGAGCGCCTCGCCCGTTCAAAATATTGGGAGTTTTAATATGTCGCAACGTTTTTCTCGTCGTTCTTTCCTCGCCGCCGGAACCGGAGCCGCCGCGTTCGCCGCTCTTTCGGGCGCCCAATATATTCAAGCGCAAGACGCGCCGCAAATCCAAGGTTTCGACGAAACGAAAACGAACGTCGCCGAACAAAACGTTTGGAAACCGTTCACCGACCGTAAGTTGCGAATCGGGATCGCCGGGTTCGGCCTCTGTCAATTCGGCGCGCAGTTCGGTCTCCAAGACCATCCGAACGCGGAAGTCGTCGCCGTTTCCGACCTCTTCCCGGATCGTTGCGCCGGGTTGGCCAAGGCCTGCCGCTGCGAAAAAACTTACGAATCGCTCGAAAAAATGCTCGAAGACGATTCGATCGAAGCCGTTTTCATCGCCACCGACGCGCCGAGCCACTGCGATCACGTCGTGAAGGCGTTGAAAGCGGGCAAACACGTCGCCTGCGCGGTTCCGGCCGTTTTCGGTTCGCTCGAACAAGCGGCCTTGCTCTTCGAAACGGTCAAGTCGACCGGTTTGACTTACGCGATGTTCGAAACCTCCGCCTACCACGACGCCGTTTACGCCTCGCGCAAAATCTACGAAGCGGGCGGGTTCGGACGCATGATTTACACCGAAGGCGAGTACTACCACTACGGCGTCGGCACGTTGGCCGGGTACAAAAACTGGCGACGCGGGCTCCCGCCGCAATGGTACCCGACGCACTCGAACGCCTATTACACTTGCGTTACGGGCAATACGTTCACGTCGGTTTCCTGCGTCGGTTGGAAGAGCAAACTCGAAGAATATCAAAAGGGCGCGAACCCTTACGACAACCCGTTCGGCACCGAAACGGCTCTCTTCGAAACAAGCGAAGGCGGCTCGGCGCGAATGGTCGTCAGTTGGGACAGCGCGGGTTGGGGCGGCGAAACCGGGCGCAACCGCGGCGAAATCGGCGCTTACGACCAAGCGTATATTCCGCTTAACGCCGATTCGACGAAGCTCGTTCAATCGCTCGGCGAACTCCGAAAACCGGCGCTCCCGCCGACGGTCGGCGCGGGCGGACACGGCGGTTCGCACGGCTATCTCGGTTCGAACTTTATCGAATCCGTTTTGAAGGGCGTTCGCCCGACCGTCGACGTCGCGACCGCGCTGAACACGACCGTTCCGGGAATCGTCGCGCATATGTCGGCGTTCAAAGACGGCGAACGGCTCCCGATTCCGCAATTTGAACTCGACTGAATCGGGCGAGAACCGTTAAAATCCGCCGTTGGAGACGCGATTCGTCGGCGGAAACGCGACTTAGGCTCTTGACAAACGCCGCCGCGTCATTAATATAATAACGTCGCGGCAAAAAACGACGGGAAAACGGGTCGACGCGAGTCGAAAAGTTTTCCCGTTTTGCGTATTTTCGCCGTTTTAACGTTATATTTTTCTTTTCACCGTCGACTCGACCGCCGTCGAGAGGAGCGCGTTATGAAAATCGGAACCGTTAAGGAAATCAAGCAACACGAATACCGCGTCGGGCTCACGCCGGACGTCGCCGCCGCTTATATCGCCGCCGGGCACGAAGTTTACGTCGAAGCCGGCGCGGGCGAAGGTTCCGCTTTTCCGGACGAAGAGTACGTCGAAGCGGGCGCGAAGATTCTCCCGACGGCGCTCGAAGTCGCGTCGACGGTCGATATGCTTGTGAAGGTGAAAGAGCCGCTTCCGCGAGAATACAATCTCCTTCGTCCGGGCTTGATTCTTTACACGTACCTTCACTTGGCGGCGGAGCGTCGTTTGGCGGAAGAACTCGCGGCGAAAAAGGTGAAGGCGGTCGCTTACGAAACGATTCAAGAGCCGACCGGGCTTCCGTGTTTGCGTCCGATGTCGGAGATCGCCGGGCGCTTGAGCATTCAAGAGGGCGCGAAGTACATTGAGAGCGCTTACGGCGGTCGCGGGATTTTGCTCGGCGGCGTTCCGGGCGTCGAACGCGGCAAGGTGGTTATCGTCGGCGGCGGGATCGCCGGGACTTACGCGGCGAAGGCGGCGGTCGGAATGGGCGCGCAAGTTACGATCATCGACGTCAGTCTGCAACGCTTGACTTACTTGGACGATATTTTCGGCGCCGGCGTTACGACGTTGTTCGCGTCGGAGCGCAACATCGCCCGCGCTCTTTCCGAAGCGGACTTGGTCGTCGGCACGGTTCTCGTTCCGGGCGGTTCGACGCCGAAACTGATTCGCCGCGAACACTTGAAAACGATGAAACGCGGCGCGGTGATCGTCGACGTCGCGGTCGACCAAGGCGGTTGCTGCGAAACGTCGAAGGTTACGTATCACGACGACCCGGTTTTCATCGAAGACGGCGTCGTTCACTATTGCGTCGGGAATATGCCGGGCGCCGTTCCGCGCACGTCGACGGTCGCGCTGACGAACGCGACGCAAATTTACGGCCTGCAAATCGCGAACCTCGGTCTCGAAGAAGCGGCGCGCCGCAATCCGGCGTTGGCCAAGGGCGTCAACTATTACGACGGCAAATGCGTCAACGCGAACGTCGCCCGCAGTCTCGGCGTCGAGTTGGTCGACCTCGCGACGCTGATTGGTTGAGCGTTTAACCTCCGCTAAATTAAGCGCTTAAACAAAGAAAAAACGCCGCCGAGCCAACCGACTCGACGGCGTTTTTTAACGCGCCTTTCCCGTCGAACGGTTCGCGCGCCGCTTTTCTTTTTTTGTTGTCGCTTTGCAACCCGTTGTTTTAAAGGAGAAAGCGCAATGTCCGAAGTCGCCCGTTCCCGCGCCGCCGACGCCGAAATCGTCGTTCGTTCCGCCGTCGAAGCCGACTTGGAAGCGGTCGGCGCGGTCGCGGAGGCAATTTTCGGCGACGAAATCGCCGGGACGCCGCCGTCGCTGTTGCCGACGCTTTATCGTTATTTGGCGCGTTATTATTGGTTCCCGAAGTCGCCGTTCAACTTGGCGGCGCTCGTCGACGGGCGGCTTTGCGGCGCGCTCTTCGCGGCGCCGGCCAATTTAGCGGAAAACGCCGACGACGCCGACGACGCCGACGCTTGGATCGCGCCGCGCCTCGCGACGTCGGAGGAACGGGCATTTTTCTCGAAATATCGCGCTTACCTCGACGCAAACCGTCGCGCCGAACTCGCCGCGGCGCGCCCGAACGAAACGCTTCTTCTCTTTTTCGTTAGCGTTCGGCCCGGTTGCGGTCGCGCGGCGTCGCGAGAGTTCGAGCGGCGTTTGCGAGCGAAGGTCGCCGAGTCGTCGACGCCGACGAATGCAAACGCCGCGCCCGTTCCGCTTTCGACGCTCCTTTGGACGGACGACACTTGCGATTTCGACTGGTACAAACGCAACGGTTTTGTCGAAGTCGCGCGTTTTCCGCAACAAACCGAACTGCGCCCGGAACCGTTTTCGACCTTCCTCTTCCGCAAAGAATACCGCTAAACCGCCGCGTTCGAACGAACTTTGAGCCGTCAAGCGCGCCGCTCGACGTTCCGACGCCAACGCAAAAAACGCCGCCGAGTTCGCAAAACTCGACGGCGTTTTTAGTTTCAACGAACGCGACGCCGAACGCTCGCCCGAGCGTCGCGCCGCTTTTTAAATTTCGGCGAAATTACTTCTCGACGATTTCAATCTTCGCGAAGTACGCCGCTTCCCAACTCCAGCCGTTCGGTTGGTTGACGATTTCGATTTTCGTCTCTTTTCCGGCGTATTGCGACAAGTCGACTTCGACCGTCAGCCAACCGTCCGCGCCGACGCTATCTTTCGAAACGACAAGCTCTTTCGCCGAGGAGCCGTTCAGTTTGACGATCAAGAGGTAATCGCCGACGACGTCCTTCGTCAAGTGGTGCGAAACTTCCAAAACGAGCGCCGACTTCGCCGTCGGAACGACCGTCTTCGAGACGACCGCGCCGATTTCGCGCAGTTCCGGATGCGTCATCAAGACGTTTTGGCGACCGCGGTACTCGGCGCGGAAACCGGGGTTCATGTCCGGGCCCATATGCGAAACTTGGAAGCCGTTAAAGTGTTTCGCCGTCAACTCTTCGAGCGAATATTCGCGGAACTTGATTTGCTTCAACTCTTCCTCGGTGAAGCGAATCGCGGCGCCGTCGCTCGGGAGTTCTTCGCTCGGCGCGACGCACGACGCGAGCGCGCTCGGAACCGTCTTCGTCTGCGGAATGAAATACGTCGGAACGCCGTCGACGTCGCGGACGAACCCGCCCTCTTTCTTAATCGCTTGGAGCGCCAACGAATCGCAAACGTCGATCAGCGCCGGGAAGTTGTACGCCGTATGACTGAAAACGCCGGTTTCGTCGAGTTTTTCCGAGAAGCGCGCCGGCAACTTCGAGAATCCGAGCGTCGCGAAGAGAACGCCCCCCGCGTTCGACGGGTTGCAGTCGGAGTCTTGCCCGGCTTGCATCGAAATTTTGATCGTTTCGTCGAGGTCGCCCTTCCCGTACAGGAGGCCGATCAAGATGTAAGCGCCGTTGATTTTCGCGTCGATATTAAACGGAGAGTCGCAACCGCTGCACGACCAAGCGCGGTATTCGGCGTTGTGTTGGTACTTTTCGTTAATCTTGTCCCAACAGGACTTCCAGTCGTTCGGGTTCTCGCGATACCAAGCGAGCATATCGCGGACCATCTCGGCGTATTGCGACTCGGCCGGAATCGCTTCCAACGCTTTTTCGATAATCTTCACGACGTCGGTTTCGAAAAACGCTTCGGCGTACATCGCGCCGACGAATTGGCCCGCGTACACGCCGTCGCCGTAATTCATCAGCCGCCCGAATTTCTCGCCCATTCGAATCGCGTTGTTCGGCAGGCCCGGCGAAATCAGCCCGGAAAAGTCCGCTTCGATTTGGTAATCGATGTCGTCCGCGCACTTGTTCAACGCCGGATGACTCGAATACGGCGGCGCGATTCCGCAACGCAAGTTGTGTCGTCCGGCGACGTTGGCGTGCCAAAGCATATATTCGCTGTTCGCGAAATCGATCCCGGCTTGGCGGATGGAAACGTCGAGGCCGTGTTCCTCCATCGAGCGCAGGAACGTCATCTCGACGTAAAGGTCGTCTTGGCCGAACGCGTTGTTGATCATCTCCGGCGTCCATTTCGGCATATCGGCGTCCGGAATGATTCGGTCGCAGAAGCGGAACTCGGTCGGCGCGCCCCAACAGACGCCGGCGATTTGGCCGATCCACCCGGCTTTCATTTTGTCGCGATACTCGGCGACCGAAAGGGTTCGGTAAAGTTTTCCGTCGATTTCGACGGGTTCGGCGGCCGTCGACGCGGCGGCGGAACCGAAGAACGTCGCGGTTCCCAACAGAGCGGCCCAAAGTTTTTTCATCGGCGCAAATTCCTTCATAAAGCGAAACGAACTCGGCGACGACGCGCGAAACGCCGCCCCGCAAGAAAACAAAAAACGCGGAGCCGAAACTCCGCGTTCATTATACCCGACTTCGACGGCGATTTCAAACGGTTTCGCCGCCTTTTCGTCAAAAATCGGATTTTATTTTAAATCGTCGCTCAACGGACGATCGTTTGTTCGCGACCCGGGCCGACCGAAACGATCGAAATCGGACGACCGAGGATTTCTTCGAGGCGCGCGACGTAGTTTTTCGCGTTTTCCGGAAGATCGTCGTATTTTTCGATATGGTCGATCTCTTCCGCCCAACCCGGAACCGTTTCGTAAATCGGTTTCGCGCGAGCCAAGTCGTCGACGTCGGACGGGAACGACTCAACGCGTTTGCCGTCGAGTTCGTAAGCGACGCAAATGTTGATCGTTTCGAAACCGCTCAAAACGTCGAGCAACATCAGCGATAACTCGGTCGCGCCGCTCAAACGGCTCGTGTAACGAACGGCGACGGCGTCGAACCAACCGCAACGGCGCGGACGTTTCGTAACGGTGCCGTATTCGTTCCCGCGGTCGCGAATGCGTTGGCCGATTTCGTCGTTGAGTTCCGTCGGGAACGGGCCGCCGCCGACGCGAGTCGAGTACGCCTTGATAATCCCGACGACGCGCTTGATGAAGGTCGCCGGAAGACCGGAACCGGCGGTAACGCCGACCCCGGAGCTGTTGCTGCTCGTAACGTACGGGAACGTCCCGTAATCGACGTCGAGAAGCGCGCCTTGCGCTCCTTCGAGCAAAATTTTCTTGTCGGCGTCGACCGCGTCGAGGAGATAATCGACGACGTCGGCGACGAACGGCTTCAGGCGCGCCGCGAAGTCGGTATATTGCGCGATAATTTCTTCCGCGTCGAACTTTTTAACGGTCGCTTTGACTTCGTCGTCGCGAGCCATTCCCGGGAGCGCGCGGTTCTTCAGCTCGACGATTTTGCGGATTTTTTCCGGGAAGTCGGCGCGGTACATATCGCCGACGCGAACCGCCGTCGAACGCCCGACCTTGTCGCGGTAGCACGGGCCGATCCCGCGCATCGTCGTCCCGATCGCTTCGGAACGGACGCCGGCGTCGTTCATCAGGCGGTCTTCTTCTTTGTGCCAAGGAAAGATGACGTGCGCTCGCGAACTCAACATCAAGTTCTTTTCGATTTCGACGCCCGCTTCGCGCAGACGGTCGATTTCGCCGAGAATCGATTCCGGGTCGACGACGACGCCGTTGGCGATGACGGATTGCACTTCCGGACGGAAAATACCGCTCGGAATCAGCGACAACTTGTATTTTTTTCCGTCGAAGACGACCGTGTGTCCGGCGTTCGCGCCCCCTTGATAGCGGACGACGATTTCGTTTTGAGCGGTCAACAAATCGACGATTTTACCTTTCGCCTCGTCGCCCCATTGCAATCCGATAACGCAAGTAGCGGCCATTTCACTTCCTTAAAATGTTTTTCGGTTTTCCGGCGCCGAATCTTCGACGCTCCACCTTTTTCGGGAACCGCGCGTTAAACGCGCTTTGAAAAACGGCGTTTAGCGCAAAATTTACGCAAACAACCGTCCAAACGCTTTATTTTACCTCGAAAAAATCTCGACGCAAGGGGGGGCGCGCGTCAAACGACTTGCGAAGCGCCTCGTCGTTCCGATTTTAGCAACTTTAAGCAAAAGTCCGGCTTTTTTAAACGTTCGCCGACGTTTTTTCCTTCGCTCCAACGTTAAATTTTCAACTTTCTTGCCTTTTTGCGTCGCTCCGCTCCGAAATCGCTTGATTTTCGCCCTTAAACCGGGTATCTTTAAGAAGTCGTTTCGTCGTTTTCGCGACTTTTCGCCGTTTGCCCGTTTGCTGAAGGAGTTCGAAGAATGCGCCCGTCGCCGCGAACCGTTTTCGCCGTTTTGTCCTTATTATTAATAGCGCCCGTTTGCGCGACGTTCGCCGACTCGCCGACGCCGGAACGCCGCGTCGCGTTGGTTCTCGACCAACCGCCGGTCGTCCCGATGCAACTCGAGTCCGATTTCGTCGCCGAGATCGCGTCCGACCTCGACGCCGCCGACGCGACGCTCGCGATTACCGTTCTGAACGTTTCCGCCGACGCCGGCGTCGTCGCCCGCTCCGGCGAGCCGGTCGACCTCGCCGCGTTCGACGTCGTTTGGCTCCATCAAGGGGACGCGATTTCCGTTGAAACCGCGCTCTTTGCGGAACCGGTCGTTTCGGCTTTGCGTTCGTTCGTCGAATCGGCGCCGGAACGCGGCCTCTTTTTGACCGGCGGAGCGGCCGCGCTCCTCGACCCGCTCGGTTTCGGCCCGATTAAAACCGCTCCGGTTACTTTCGGCGACGACCGCGCGCAAGCGGGCCTTGTCCCGGTCAATCCCGACGCCGCCTTCTTCGCCGACGTCGAGCCGGATCGCGGAACTTGCTGGATAACGAACGCCGCGTTCCCCGCTTTCGCCAATTTCGCTTGCGAAGCGCCGAACGTCCGAACGCTCGCGACGACGCCGGGCGGCCCCGCGCTTCCGCTCTTGGTCGCGCTCGACGAAAGCGGCAAAACGGACGAAACCGCCGGTCGAATCAAAGCGGCGGCGTTCGCTTGGCGCGTTTCCCCGCTCTTCGACCGCGCCGCGCTCTTTTTCAAAAACAACCTCAAAACGTTTTTCCGCAACGGTTTAAAACAAGTCGGCGGTTCGATCGCCGCGTCCGATTTCGTCGCGCCCGCTTTCGTTCTTCCCGATTTCGACGCGCTCGAACGCTCCGTTTCGCACCTCGTCGAGACGTTCGCCGACGATTACCCGAACGGCGCCCAATATCTTAAACGCCTCGCCGAACTGCGCGAAAAAGCGAAAACGGTCGCCGACGCCGAAAGCGCCGCCGCGTTGACCGCCGACTTTGCCGCGCTCCAAAAAGAAGCGCTCCTCGCGAACCCCGATCTCGATTTCGCCGCGTTCCTCGCCGTTCGTCGAGACCCGAACAAACTCGGTTTTCCCGACAACTTTAACAGCAACTCCGTCCTCCCGACGACCGGCTACCGCGACGCGCTCGTTCGCGTCGACGTCCGAACCGGCGAAAAATCCGACGTTTACGTTCCGAAACACGGCGAGTTCGTCGGCGACCTCGAACTCCATTACGACGCCGACAAAGTAATGTTCTCCGCGCCGGACGCCGGAAACGCCGACCCGGAACTCGCGAAGCGTTGGCGCCTTTGGGAACTTCCGCTCGATTCGGAAGGGAACGCGGTCGGAGCCCCCGCCCTTCTCCCGACCGTCGAAGCGCCGGACGTCGACAATTACGACGCCTGTTACCTTCCGGACGGGCGAATCGTCTTCTGCTCGACCGCTTGCCAAACCGGCGTTCCTTGCATCGACGGGAGCGGGCACGTTTGCAACCTTTACCTCCGCGAAAAAGACGGCGCCGTCCGCCAACTGACGCTCGAGCAAGACCACGACTGGAACCCGGTCGTTCTTAACAACGGGCGCGTTATGTACTTGCGTTGGGAATACGTCGACCTGCCGCACGCGTTTTCCCGCATTATGTTCCATATGAACCCGGACGGGACGAACCAAGCGGAGCTTTACGGAAGCGGTTCCTATTGGCCGACCGCGATGTTCGGCGCGCGGCCGCTCCCCGGCGACTCCTCGAAGTTCGTCGCGATCGTCGGCGGGCACCACGAAACGCCGCGAATCGGCGACCTCGTTATCTTCGACCCGGCGCAAGGCCGACAAGAGGCGACCGGCGCCGTCCAGCGAATCCCCGGTTACGGCAAGGAAGTTCAGCCGGTCGTTATCGACCTGCCGATCGCGCAAACTTGGCCGAAATTCGCGCATCCGTTCCCGATTTCGGAGGAATTTTTCCTCGTTTCCTGCAAGCGTTCCGCGGCGGAGCCTTGGGAAATTTGCCTCGTCGACGTTTTCGACAATATCGTTACTCTTTGTCGCGACGCCGAAAACGCGCTCCTCGAACCGATTCCGCTGCGTCCGACCGAGCGCCAACCGATCGTTCCCGACCGCGTTGTTCCCGGCGCGTCGGAAGCCGACGTTTTCATCGCCGATATTTACGAAGGGCGCGGTTTGCCCGGCGTCGAACGGGGCGAAGTCGCCGCGTTGCGCGTTTTCAGTTATCACTTTAGTTACCAAGGGATGGGGGCCGAACCGCACGGCGTCGGCCTCGACGGCCCTTGGGATCCGCGCCGTATTATCGGAACGGTTCCGGTTCTCGAAGACGGTTCCGCGACGTTCAAAATCCCGGCGATGACGCCGATCGCGCTCCAACCGATCGACAAAAACGGCAAGGCGCTCCAACTGATGCGCAGCTGGATCACCGCGCTTCCGGGCGAGTCGGTCTCTTGCGTCGGCTGCCACGAAGATCAAAACGAAACGTCGCCGACGACGCCGCGAACGCTCGCCGGTCAAACGAAACCGCTCGAACTCGAACCGTTCTTCGGCCCGACGCGCGGTTTCTCGTTCGAACGCGAAATTCAGCCGATTCTCGACCGTTACTGCCTCGACTGCCACCGCCCGGACTCCGAAACGGTCGCGAAAATGATCGCCGACGGCAAGCTCGGCGCCGACGTTCGCTCGACCGAAAAGCGCCCGCGCCAAACGTTCGGTTTCGACCGAATCCCCGATTTCCGCCCGACGGAGCCGAAACGCCTCTTGGTCGACGGCGGTTACATCGACGCCGCGTCGCGTTACTCTAACGCTTATTACCAACTGCGTCGTTTCACGACCGTTTCGACGAAGGAAAACCAAATGGCGACGCACCGGCCTTACGAGTTTTACGCCGACAATAGCGAAGTCGTTCGGCTCCTCGAAGCCGGGCACTTCGGCGTCGAACTCGACGAAGAATCTTGGGCGAAGTTGATCGCTTGGATCGACCTCGGCGCGCCGTATTACGGCAACTGGGGCGAAATCCGCAATTACGCGATTCCTGAACTCGTCCAAAGCCAATGGTCGCGCCGCGAAGAACTCCGCCGCCTTTACTCCGGGAACGTTCCGCAACTCGACGACGACCCGACCGTTCCGGTCAAGCCGTCCGAACCGGCGCAAGCGTCCCCCGAGTCGAAGCGCCGCCTCCGTTTTTCGCTTGAAAAAGTCGCCGACGCCGCCGAGTCGACTTGGCGACGCGACGGAGCGGACGAGCGCGAACCGTTCTCGGTCGACCTCGGCGACGGCCTCAAACTCGAAATGGTTCCGATTCCCGGAACGAATTTCTTTGCGAGTCGGTTCGAAATCACGAACGAACAATTCCGCGCCTTCAATCCGTCGTTCGACGCCGGGCTCGAATACGGCGACTTTATCCAATTCAGCCCGGGCGAAATCGGTTGGCTCCTGTCGCGCAAAAAGCAGCCGGTCGCGCGAACGACTTGGAACGACGCCGCCGAATTTTGCGCTTGGTTGAGCGAAAAGACGGGGCGCAAGTTCCGACTTCCGACCGCGTCCGAATGGCGTTTCGCGGCGTCCGGCGGCGACTCGACGGCGAAAAACTGGTTCGGCGACGCCGACGATTACGCGCCGTTCGAGAACTTCGCCGACTCGACGTTCGCGAAGATCGACCCGTTCTCTTGGGCCGGTCGAGTCGACACGTTGCCCGCTTGGCGTCCGGCCGACTGGAACGTCGACGACCGCAGTCGCGTTTCGGCGCCGGTCGGTTCGTACGCGGCGAACCCGTTCGGCCTGTTCGACGTTCAAGGGAACGTCGCCGAGTGGACGTCGTCGGAAGTCGTTCAACGTCGCGAAGTCGTCGACGAAACCGGCGCGGTCGTCGAAAGTTCGGAAACGCCGAAAAAGGTCGTTTGCGGCGGTTCTTGGCGCTCCGAAGCGCGCAAAGGAACGCTCGACGCCGAACGTTACTTCCCGGCCCGCTTCAACCTCCGCGACGTCGGGTTCCGCGTCGTTTGCGTCGACTAAGCGTCGCCGTCAAGCGTTCAAAAGTTCGCGCGAACCCGGCGTTCAAACCGCCAT
>JAFSFF010000274.1 GCA_017435375.1 Thermoguttaceae bacterium | reverse complement strand
ACGTTCGCTCCGCTCGGTTTGACCCACGCGAACCGCTCGACGTTCGACTCGTTTTCAACGACAAAATTCCGAAGAATGTAACGTTTTTTGAGTATTCTTGTTATCGCTCTATAAAGTTATTGAACTCAATGAATTCGACAAAATTATAGTTATGTTTCTAAGATCCGCCGCTCAACCGACTTACGCTCCCGCCAGCTTTACTCGCTTACGTTAACCGCAAACGCGTCAAACTCGGCGCGAACCGTCGACAAGCGACAAAATCCCAGACGCCACTCTTGCATCACCTAATTGTAAAATATCGTTTAAAACGAGCTTTCGCAAGTTTTAAGCCGCGCGTTCAACCTTTTCGCTTGAACCCGTTGTTTTTTTCGTTTACCGCTCATTCCCGAGCGACTCACATATCTTACCGCTTTTTTCGTTTTCGTCAAGGGCTTTTTTGAAATTTTTTTATTTTCGTTTTCGCTTTGACTTTTTCCGCTTTAAAAGCGGTTAGCGGTTGTCGTCGTTTGGCTCATTGCCAGCGACAGGTAAGAATATACCCCAAGAAAGAAAAACCGCAAGGGGCAATTTCGAAAAATTTCAAGAAAATTTATCGTTTTTACATTTCCATCGTCTTAAAAGCCAAAACGGCGCCCCCTTCATCCCCCTAATCCCCCTATCTTGCGCCGTCTATCATTTTCCAACGCGAAGTCTTTCCAAATTTCCTCCGCGTCCCCTTTCGCCGTCTTGGCGCGCCCCATTTTTTATAGTATAATGACGTTTTCCCGTCGTTTGTTTCCCTACGGCGCATTTTTGACGCGTCGACGTTTTCCCGGAGGTTCCAATGTCCGCCCGTTCCCGCCATTCTCGTCCGCAATCGCAGACCCGCAACCGCAAACCGCGCCTCGATTCTTCGCGAGCCCCGAAGCCCGGTCGTCCGCGTTTTACGACCGATTCCCGCCAAGAACGCGCCGCCGCCAACTCCGTTTTCGCGAACGCTCCGGTTAAGAAGTCGAAACCGGTCGACGCCGACGACCCGTTCGCCGAGGAACTCGGGCACCGCCTGCAAAAAGTTCTCGCGGCGGCCGGTTACGGGAGTCGACGCAAGTGCGAAGAGTTGATCGCCGAAGGTCGCGTCGAAGTCGACGGCGTCGTCGTTACGGAACTCGGCGTCCGCGTCTTCCCGCAGGAGCAACGGATTCGCGTCGACGGCGAAGCGCTCCCGAAAGCGAAACCGATTTATATCGCGCTCAACAAACCGAAAAACACCCTTTGCACCAACAGCGACCCGCAAGGTCGGCGCCGCGTCCTCGACTTTATCCCGGAACAGTTCGGTCGACTCTTCCCGGTCGGTCGCCTCGACCAAAACAGCGAAGGCCTCATTATCCTCACCAACGACGGCGCGCTTGCGGAACGCCTGACCCACCCGCGCTTCGAGGCGCCGAAAAAGTACAAAGTGCAAGTCGCCGGGCTCGTCGACTACGAACTGGCGCGCGACCTCAAACGGGGCGTCCATATCGCCGAAGGGATCGTGCAAGCGGACGACGTCGTCATTAAGTCCCGACATAAAATGAGTTCCGTTCTCGAAATCACCTTAACCGAAGGGAAAAACCGCGAAATTCGCCGGATGCTCGCCCGCCTCGGACACAAAGTGATGCAGCTGCAACGCGTTCAAGTCGGCTCGATCAAACTCGGCAAAATGGCGCCGGGCGAGTTCCGCCGCCTCACCCCGAAAGAAGTCGCCGAGCTTTACCGAACCGCTCGAACGCCGAACGACGCCGCGTCGTCGAAACCGCGTTTGCGCCCGATCGAAATTTCTGAAATCGAGATGCGAAACGCGCCGGAAACCGAAGACGAAAAACGATCGAAAACCGGCAAAAACTCGAACGTTGCGAACGCCGACTACGCCGATGAAACGACGCCGCGTCGTCGTCAATTCGACCCGTCGTTCGAACGCTTCGCCGAACCGTCGCGGCGCCGTGAAGCGAATCCGGATTTCCGCGAAGAATTCCGCTCCGAAGAGCGCCGCGAACGCCGTCGCCGCGTCCGCGAAGAATTCGACGACGAAGAACGAACGATCGGCCCGCGCAAGTTCGACCGTTCCGAGCGCGAAGGCGGACGCGACCGCTTCAACGCCGACGCTTCGGAACGTCGCGGCGGAGCGAAAAAGCGTTTCGGCGACAAACCGTCGTTCAATGCTAACCGCAAGTCGGGCGGCGACTTCCGCGGCGGAGCGAAACGCGGCTCCGGCCCGAAACGCGGTCGTTAACGCTCCCGACTTCGCCCCCTTATATATAACGCTAAGACAACGCAAAAATTAACGGCGGCTTCACGACGACGCCGCGTCGTTTTCTATTAACGACGTCGCGTCGCCTATTCGCTCGACTTTCGTCGACGCGACGTCTCGTCGCCGTTTCAACCGTATTTAACGCTTTCAATCGTTTTAACCGTTTAACCGTTTTCAACCGCCGACGACGCCGCGTAAAGGCGCCGACGCAACCGACATCAACGCAAGGAGATCGGCAATGTCGCACGACTGTATTACTCAACGTAAAGACGTTTGGACCGGCGTCGGAACGACGCTCGAAAACCGGCAAATCGCCGCCTCGACTTGGAAAATTTCAATCGAGGCGCCGGAGTTCGCGGCTCGGGTCGAATCGGGTAAGTTTGTAATGCTTCGTCTTGCCGTCGGCGACGATCCGCTTCTCGGGCGACCGTTCGCAATTTACGACGCCGACAAGACTTCGGGTCGGGTCGAAGTCGTTTACGCGGTCGTCGGCAAGGGAACGACGCGACTAACGACGCTTCGCCCGGGCGACCCGATTCGCCTTTGGGGCCCGCTCGGGAACGGTTGGGCGGAGGCGCTTTGCGGTCAAACGCCGAAAAATCTCGTTTTGGTCGCGGGCGGCGTCGGGAACGCGCCGTTCTATCTCCTTATTAAGGAACAACTTGAAGCGGCGAAAAAAGATCCGGCGAACGCTCCGAAATTGACGTTCGTTTTCGGCGCGCGGTCGGCGGAGCGTTTGAGTTGCGTCGACGATTTCCGAGCGCTCGGCGTCGACGTTCGCCTCGCGACGGAAGACGGAAGCGCCGGAACGAAGGGCTTTGTAACGGACGTTTTCCCGGAAATTTTACCGGACGACGTCGCGCCGGAAGGCGTTCGCCTCCTCTGTTGCGGGCCGCACCCGATGTTAAAAGCCGTCGCCAAGTACTCGGAAGCGCGCGGTTTCGAATGCTGGACGTCGCTGGAATCGCCGATGGCTTGCGGTTTGGGGATTTGCTTCTCCTGCGTCGTCGACTGGAAAACGGACGACGGAACCTGGGACTACAAACGCACTTGCGCCGACGGCCCGGTCTTCGACGCGTCCCGCCTCCGTTGGGATTGACCCCGAGTAACGCCAACCGAATCGCGACGCGGCGCCGTCCGCTAAAAACGACGTCGCGTCATTTTAAACAATTTGGCGTTCTACGCCTTTTCCATTCGACGCAACGTCGTCTTTGCTCGTTTCAACTTCTAAACGTCGAGCGCGGTCGAACGTCGCGTCGTTCTTAATATTTTATTATTCGTTAGTCGCGACGTCGTTTCACCAGTCGACGCGACTTCCATTCCTTTCATTCGCAACGTTTACCCCGTTTTTAGGAGGACTCGCTATGCAAAACGTCGTCGCGGCTTTTCTGCTCGCGCTCGGCGCTTGGAGCGTCGAATTCAACGAAGCGACGTCGCGTCTCACGATGACGCACGCCGAAACCAACGTTCAAATTTCCGGCGAACTCGGGTTCGTCGTCGACGGCAAAGATTGGACCGTCGCCGCCCCGCGCGACGCCGTTTCGCACCGTCTCGCGCTCGTCGACCCGCAAGGGGAAGCGCAAGGCTACCTCGTCTTCAACGCCGACGGCGACCGGCTCGAAGTCCTTGCGTATCACCGCACTAGGCAATTTTACCTCGGCGAAATTTCGTTCCGCGGCGACGTCGTTTTCCGCGACGATTCGTTCCCCTGCCGCACTCGCTCGCAAGTCGGAGAGCGCGTTCTGCCGCTCGCGACCGGCGTCGTCGACTCCGCGACGAACGATTCCCTTTTCGCCCGCGAAGAAGACTTGGCGCTTCGGTTCGACGCCGCGAACTTGCGCTTGACGACGAAAAACGCCGCGACGCAACCGACTGAAACGTCGAACTTTATCGACGGAGCGCAGTACGCCGTCGAAGCGTCCGGGCGGATTCACGAAGCGTCGGAAGCGGTCTTTTCGGTCGCCGTCGATAAACGTTACTATCAAAAGCGTTGGGTTCCTTATTACAAACCGATCGACCGCAAGCGCTGTCCGTCGCCGCCGACCGGCTGGATGTCTTGGAACCTCTATTTCGACACGGCGGGCGCGGAAGAAAACCTCGCCGAAGCGCGCGTCGGGAAGGAACATCTGCAACCGTTCGGGCTCGAATTTTGGTCGATCGAAAGTTGGCAAGGGAACAGCGATAAGTTGCCGGTTTCCGGGTTTTACAACTTGAACCTCGAAGTCAACGAACGCCAATTCCCGAAGGGGATGAAACAGCTCGCCGACGATATTCGCGCGCTCGGTTTCCGACCCGGGCTTTGGACCGCGCCGTTCGGCACCGGCTCGAAAGAGTTTTACGAAGCGCACAAAGATTGGTTCCTGCACGATAAAGACGGGAACCCGATGCGCACCTGGAACGGCGTCTATACGATCGACCCGTCGAACGACGAGATGGTCGCGCATATGCGTCGCATTCACGAAATCGCCTCTAAAGACTGGGGTTACGAGTTCTTCAAGATCGACGGCATGTCCGGGGCCAACTCCGGTTACTGCGCCCATTTCTTCGAACGCGCCGACGTTCGCGCCGCGTTCGACAATCCGCAAGTCGAAGCGCCGTTCGAGCGCTGCGTTAAAGCGCTGCGCGAAGGAATCGGCGAAGACCGCGTTTTCCTCGCTTGTCAAGGACACTTCACCGGGCCGGAAGCGGCGTTCGCCGACGCGGCTCGCACCGGCGCCGACGTCGTTCACCCGAACCAACCCGTTAAATGGGAAAACGTTATGCGTCAGGCCGGGCGCACGCTCAACCAAGTCTTCACGAACAACATCGTTTTCTTCTCCGACCCGGACACGCTCCTCGTCAACGAAGCGCTGACGCTCGAAGAGGCGCGCGTCGCGACGACGGTCGTTTCGCTCCCGGGCCAAATGATGTTCGCCGGCGACAAACTCGCGGAACTCCCGACGGAGCGAATGCGACTCCTGCAGAAAACGCTCCCGGTTTGCGACGTCCGCCCGAACGCGCTTTACCCGTTCTTCGGCGCCGAACTGCCGATTTGGAACCTTAAAGTCGGCAAGGACTTCGGCGCTTGGGACGTCGTCGCGCTCTTCAACTGGAGCGACGAAGAAGCGACCGTCGGTTTCGACTTCGCGGAAATCGGGCTCGACGAGACGCCGAGCGTCGCGTTCGAGTTTTGGACGGAAACGTATCTCGGCGAAAACTCGAAACGCTTCGAAACGATCGTTCCGGCGCGCGGCGTTCGACTCTTGGCGCTGCACCGCAAAACCGACGTTCCGCAATTTTTGTCGAGCGACCGACACGTTACCCAAGGCGCGGTCGACCTTTGCGATTGCCGCTTCGACGCGGAAACGGCGACGCTTTCCGCGACGCTTCGTCTTGTCGCAAAAAATAAAACGACGGCGCGCTTCCTCGTTCCGGACGGATTCGCGTTCGTCGAAGCGACGGCGCGGGGCGAAAACGCTTCGAAGGTCGCGCTCGAAACGGCGCTTCAAGACGTCGACGGCGCTCAAATCTTGAGCGTCGGCGCGACGGCGCCCGAAAGCGGCGATTACTCGATTCGCTTGAAGTTCGAAAAACGCTAAACGCTTGCGCTTAAAACGTTAAGGCGACAAAAAGAAAACGCCGCGCCGACCGGTTTCGGGTCGACGCGGCGTTTTCCGTTTCTT
>JAFSFF010000273.1 GCA_017435375.1 Thermoguttaceae bacterium | reverse complement strand
GAAGCCGTTCCGGAGCAGACGACCGGCTTGACCGCGACCGTCAACGCCTCGCCGAAACCGACCGTTACGCTGAACTGGATCGACAATTCCGACAACGAAACCGGTTTCGTCGTCTCGCAACTCGTCGACGGCGAATGGCAAGAAGTCGCGACGCTCGGCCCGAACGAAACGACTTGGACCTCCGGAACGCTCGAACTTGGCGCGACTTATCAATACCGCCTCCAAGTCGCGAACGCCTACGGAGTTTCCCAACCGTCGACGGTCGAGGTTGTCGTCGGCAATATTCCGACCGTTCCGACCGGTTTGAAAGCGACCGTTAACGAGTCGAGCAAACCGACCGCGACGATGACTTGGGACGCCGTCAAAAACGCGACCTCCTACGTCGTTACGCTCTTCGACGCCGACGGCAAAACCGTCGCGACCACGACCGTCGACTTGAACGCTTGGACGATCGGCCCTCTCGCCGCCGGAGCGACTTACTCCGCGACTATCGTCGCCGTTAACGCCTACGGCGAAAGCGCCGCGACCGAAGCCGTCGAGTTTACCGTCGGGAATGTTCCGAACGCGCCGACCGACTTGATCGCGTCGACGCTCGATCCGGAAACGTTGACCGCCGCCTTGAGCTGGTTCGACGCTTCCGACAACGAAAACGGTTACGTCGTCGAAACGCTCGTCGACGGCGCCTGGACGGAAGTCGCGACGCTCGCCGTCGACGCCGTCGAATGGACGACCGACGCGCTCGAACTCGGAACCGCTTATTCGTTCCGCGTCGCCGCCGTCAACAATTACGGTCAATCCGATTGGGCGACCGTCGAATTCACGACTCCGAATATTCCGGCGACGACGACCGGTTTGACCGCGACCGTCGTCGCCTCGCCCGAACCGACCGCGACGCTGACTTGGAACGGAGTCGAAGACGCGATCTCCTACGTCGTTACGCTCTTCGACGCCGTCGGCGAAACCGTCGCGACCGCGACCGTCGACGCGACCGAATGGACGACCGACGTCCTCGATCTCGGAGCGACTTACTCCGCGACCGTCGTCGCCGTCAACGCCTACGGCGAAAGCGCCGCCGAAACCGTCGAGTTTGCCGTCGGGAACATTCCGAACGCGCCGAGCGACCTGGTCTTCACGCAGTACAACCCGACTTCCGGCACTTACCTGAAACTCGGTTGGACGGACAACTCGGCCGACGAAACCGGTTTCCGCGTCGAATACCGCGTCGCCGGAACCGAAGAATGGACGCAAGTCGCGACGAACGCCGACGTTTCCAACGTCAAGGTTTACAACGTTGCGCCGGGCGCGATCTACGACGTTCGCGTCGTCGCCGTCAACGCTTACGGCGAGTCCGAAGTCGCGGAAACGACCGTCGCCGCCTTTGCCGCGCCGACCGCTCAATTCGTCGGTTACAACGGCGACGCCGGACGCGTCGAATTCTCGTGGACGGGCGACGAAGCCGCCGCGAAATATCGCGTCGAATTCTCGAAGGTTCCGTTCGCGTCGTCGAACGTTACCGCCGCCGGCGACGATTGCCGCGTTTACGTTCTCGACGGCTCCAAAACGTCGCAAACGTACAGCGCGCTTGAAGCCGGGCAAACGTACTACTTCCGCGTCCGCGCTCACCACGCCGACGCCGGCGGTTCCTCCCCGTGGTCGGAAGTCGTCGAATTCGTCGCGCCGGCCGCGCCGACCGACCTTGCCGTTACGCAATACAATCCGTCTTACGGAACGTTCCTCCGTTTCAACTGGACGGATAACGCGAACGACGAAATCGGTTATCGCCTTCAATACCGCGTCGCCGGAACCGACGCTTGGAACGAAATCTTGACGGAAGCCGACGTTCAAACGTTCGATTGCCTCGACGTTACGCCGGGCGACGTTTACGAAGTCCGCGTTCGCGTCGAAACTCAATTCGGCGTTTCCGCGTGGACTCAAACGACCTTTGAAACTTCGACCGCGCCGACCGGCGAATTCGTTTCGTTCGACGCGAGCGCCGGCCGCGTTAAGTTCTCGTGGTCGAGCGACGAAGACGCCGTAAAATATCGCGTCGAGTTCTCGAAAACGCCGTTTACCTCCGCGACCGTTACCGCCGGCGGCGACGATTGCCGCGTTTACGTCCTCGACGGCTCCAAAACGTCGCAAACGTATAGCGCGCTCGAAGCCGGGCAAACCTATTATTGCCGCGTTCGCGCCCATTACGCCGACGAAGCCGGAACTTCCCCGTGGTCCGAAGTCGAGACCTTTAAACTGTTGGCCGCGCCGACCGATCTCGCCTTCGCGCCCGCCGAAGATTCGACGACCGGCGAACTTTCGTGGACGAACAACGACGTCGACGCGACCGAGTTCCGCGTTGAAATTTCGACGGACGGCGAAACTTGGGAACTCGTTTCGACGACGCAAGCCGACGGACTCGGTAAGACGACCTTGGCGCTCGATTCCTTGATCTCGGGCCGTCCTTACTTCCTCCGCGTTCAAGCGTTGGGCGAAAACGGCGCTTCCGTTTGGACCGCCGGCTCCATCGCCGTCTCGCTCGACGCGCCGACCGACGTTTCGTTCACGCAATACAACTCCGCCGAAAGCGGCTCGTGGTTGCGTATGCGTTGGGCGAACGCCGAAACCGACGCGACCCGTTTCCGCGTCGAATATCGCGCGGTCGGCCAAAGCGAAAACGATTGGATCGCGTCGTTCTGCGAAGCCTCCACTCCGTATACGGCGTTCTACGACTGCGAACCGGGAACGACTTACGAGTTCCGCGTTCGCGCCGAAAACGATTACGCGGCCTCCGATTGGACGGAAATCCAAACCTTTACGACGCTCGCCGCGCCGGGCGCCGAACTCGCCGGCTACAACGCCGCGACCGGACGCGTCGTATTCTCGTGGCCGAGCGACGCCGACGCCGTGAAATACCGCGTCGAGTTCTCGAAGGTTCCGTTCGCGTCGTCGAATATTACGGCGACCGGCGCCGATTGCCGCGTTTACGTCCTCGACGGTTCCCAAACGACGCAATCTTACGGCGATCTCGAAGCCGGGCAAACGTACTACTTCCGCGTTCGCGCCCACCACGCCGACGGACTCGGAACTTCCGCTTGGTCCGAAGTTATCGAGTTTACCGCGCCTTCGAACGAATCGACGATCAGCGCGGCGTTCGCGGACGCGTTCGACGACTTCGACTTCTTCGGCGACGAAGACGAACTCGACGCGTTGGCGAAGCGTCTTATCTAACGTTAACCCGCGAACCGACGGCGTTTAACGCGTCGTCGGTTTGAGCGCTCGTTTTAGCCGTCGCGACGTTTTCTTTTTCGTCGCGGCGCGAATCGATAGCGACGTTCGCGCTTTTCCTCGGAAGAGTCGAGCGTCGCTTTTTCTTTCTTTTCCCGTTTCTTGGAAAAAATTTCGTTCGCAACCTTGCGACGCGCGACGCGACGCGTTAAAATAAAAGGAACGTCGCGTTTCGTCGCCGTATTCCCGAACGCCGTCCGAGCGTCGTCTCGCTCCGACGTTCTCGCTTTTCCCGCTCAGCCCAAAGGAGCAAACTTATGCCGACTTTCCTTAAACTCGTTCTCGTCGCCGCGTTTTGCTGCGCGTCCTCGACCGCTTTCGCGCAAGTCGCCGATCCGGTCGCCCCGGAAACCGTCGATCCCGAAGCGCGACCGAATTTAACCGCGTCCGCCGACGCCGCGCCAACCGACGCGAACGCTCCGACGCTCGCCGATATGCCGCGCTTCAAACCGAACGCCGTTTCGCTTTACCTCAGTCCGTCGAACCAAATTCGCAATATCGGATTCGGCGATTACCGCAGCGAAATGGAGCGAATGAACCAAGTCGCCGACGTCGTCGAGCCGATTTTGCGCGCGCACGGCGTCGTCGTTCACCGCAACGACCCCCAAAACGGCCTCCGCGATTACGTCGCCGAAGCGAACAAACTCGACGTCGACCTTTATTTCGCGATTCACTCGAACGCCGCCAACAAACGCGCTCGCGGAACCGAAGCGTTCTGCTTCCGTTTCGGCGGCGAGGGCGAACGTTTCGCCAAGCGCGTTCTCGACGAAATTTTGACGATTTACAACGGCCCGAACCGCGGCGTTAAAGAGTCGCACAGCCACTTCGGCCCCGGCAAGCCGCTTTACGAAACGGCGAATCCGAACGCGCCGGCGGTCTTGGTCGAGATCGCGTTTCACGACGAAGAACGCGACGCGAAATGGATTTTGGCGAACGTCGAGCCGATCGGTCAAGCGTTGGCGCGCGCCGTCTTGAAACACTTGGCCGCCGAACATCCGGAAGCGGTCGCGAACTAACCCGTTTCGTTGCGACAAGTTAGCGACGACGTTTCCCCAATGCGGCGACCTTTTCGCTTCGTTTGAGCGGCGCCGATTACGCGACGGTTCGACTCGTTTTCGAGCCGCCGCGTCTTTCCTTCCTTAATCTCAATCACCTCAACACCAATATAAACCGAACAATGAAAAAGGCTTACTTAACGGCGGGCGTCCCGTCGCACAGCGCGACGCTCTACTGGAAAATGCGTTTTTTAGCTCACGACCCGGCCGCGGTTCTCGAATTTGAAGAACCGACGACCTTCCCGGAAGCCAAACCGTCGACGAACGCCGAACGCGCTCCGTCGGATAAAACCCGACTCCTGATCCTGCGCGACATCGAAAACGACCGCGCTATCCGCTCCGCCGAGGCCGACTTCGTCGCCTGTCCCGCCGACTTCGCCCCCGAAACCGGACTCTCCGGCGACCGCGAACTCGCGACCGCGCAAAGCGTCGCGGAAGCGTTCCGCCGCAACGGCGTCGAACTCGTCGTTTCCGACCGCACGCTCCCGCTCGTTTACGTCGACGCGCTGGCGAAAGTCGGGATTTCTTGCGAATGCGACGTTTTCCGCGGCGTTTTGGAACGTCGCTCGAAAGACTCCCGCGAGATCGCGGCGATCCGCGAAGCGCAACGGGCGACCGAAGAAGCGATGCGCGCCGCTTGCCGCCGCATTGCGAACGCGGTTCCCGACGCCGACGGCGTCCTTTGGGCGCACGGCGAAATGCTGACCTCCGAAAATATGCGCGCTTTCCTCGACCGCACGCTCCTCGACGCCGGTTACTCGAACGTCCCGGCGATCGTCGCGGGCCGAAAAGACGGCGACGACTGCCACAATTACGGAACCGGCCCCTTGCGAACCGGCGAGCCGATCATCATCGACGTTTTCCCGACGAATAAAACGACGCTCTACAACGGCGACTGCACGCGCACGGTCATAAACGGCCAGATCAAACCGATTTACGCGAAGATGCTCGAAGCGGTGCGCGCGGCGAAAGCGGCGGCGACGGCGACGATCAAAGCCGGCGTCTCCGCCGAAACGGTTCACCGCGCGGCGATCGCGGCCCTCGAAAAATACGGTTTCGGGTACGCCGCGCCGGGCACGCCGGAAGCGGAAACGGAAATCCGGATGACGCACGGCACCGGGCACGGCCTCGGTCTTTCGCTCCACGAACCGCCGCTTCTCGACTTCAAGGGCCCGGAACTCGTCGTCGGCGACGTCGTTTCGGTCGAACCGGGCCTTTACGGCGCGGGCGTCGGCGGATTGCGCGTCGAAGACATCGTCGTCGTCACGGAGGACGGTTGCATTAACCTCGGCTCGCCCCTTCCGGAAACGTTGTCTTGGAACGACTAAGCGTTTCGACGACGCGTTCTCTTTCGTCTTCCCGGCGTCCCGCGTCGGGAAGACGTTTAG
>JAFSFF010000272.1 GCA_017435375.1 Thermoguttaceae bacterium | reverse complement strand
CTCGTCGTCGACGCGTTGGCGAGAGTCGGCGTCGCGCCGGTCGACGCGTTCGCGACCCGAGCGATTTGGCTCCGCTTCCGAACGACGCCGGAAACCGTCCCGGGCGTTTACGTCGGCGAGTTGGTTTTGCGCGACGTCGGCGCCAAGGCGGAAAAAGCGGAGGAAAACGCCGCGTCGACCGTTGATTTGAACGCCTTAAAGTTGACGCAAACGGAAAAGTCGGCGAAAAACGAGGCGGTTCGCGTCGTTCCGTACCGCGTCGAGGTGTTGCCGTTCGAGGCGCCGGACGCGGGCGTCGCGGCGATTTACGACGCTCGAATCGCCGCCGATTTTTACGGCGAAGGGACGCGCTCCGCTAAATTGGAGAAAATAGGCGAAAAATTACTCGAGCGGAAACTCTCGCCGGACGGGCCGACCGTCGCGCCGAAATTCTCGTACAATAAGGAAACGGGCGTCGCGACCGCCGATTGGGGCGAATACGACCGCGTAACCGGGCGCTTTTTCGACGAACTCGGCGCGAAAGCGGGGTATTTTCCGCACGAATTTTACCTTTTCGGTTGGGGAATGCCGCCGAAAGAAATCGACGGCGAAAAACCGTATGAAGGCGAATACCCGTATGAAAACGTCGACCGAAGCGTTTTGCGTCCCGAATATAAAAAAGCGTATCAAGCCAAGCTAAAGCTTTACTGGGAACATATCAAGGAAAAGGGCTGGGACGATAATCTCGTTCTGTACATTTCGGACGAGCCGTTCTACTCGAAGCGGGAAATTATCGTTCAGATGAAAGCGCTTTGCGATATGATTCACGAAGTCGACCCGAAAATCCCGATTTACTGCAGTACGTGGGTTTTCGTACCGGAATGGCTCGGCTATCTCGACGTTTGGGGCGTCGGCCATTACGGACTCGTCGGCGAAGCGGAGTTGGCGAAAATTCGCGCCGCCGGGAGCCGAATCTGGTGGACGACCGACGGTCAGATGTGCTTGGACGCGCCGTACAACGCCGTCGAGCGGCTCCTGCCGTATACCTGCGTCGCTCGCGGCGCCGAGCTTTACGAGTTCTGGGGCGCGACTTGGCATACGTGCGACCCGTTCGAGTCCGCGTCGCATCTCTATATTTCGCAATCGGATCAGCCGGGCGTTCGGTATTACGTCCGGTATCCGAACGGCGACGGATACATTTTCTATCCGGGCGATTTGCTCGGACGGCCGGGCGAAATTCTCGACTCGATTCGCTCGGAGCAAGCGCGGCGCGGCGTCGAGGACGCGGGCTGGCTCGTCGGTTTGCGAGACGCGATTCAAACGAAGACGAAACCGGACTCGCCGGAGCGGGCCGAGGCGCAAGCGGTTCTCGACCGAGCGCTGAACTACCTGCCGTTGCAATGCGGTTGCGGGCGGTTCGCGACGCGGTATATGAGCGACCCGGCGGAGTTCGAAGCGATTCGGCTCGACGTCGGGCGCAAGTTGGCCGAGTTGACGGCGGCGCCTTAGTCGACGCGGTTTCCGGAACGCTCGACGTCGAATCGCGTCGGGCGTTTTTCCGGGAACGCTTGGCGTCGAGTCGCGTCGGCGTTTTTCGGGAGCGCTTTTCGGACGTTTAAAACGAAAAATAGATAAAACGGCGAGTTTTTGACGGCGCGCCGCTTTCCTTGAACGAGAAATCGACGAGGCGGAGCGGCGTTTTCGGCTTTCTTGCGGGGTCGTCTCGCTTAATTAAGCGTCGGGACGCGAAAAGGGCGGCGGCGAAAGAGAGAGGGCGAGAAAAGAGAAAATTGGGACGCGGCTTCCGAGGGCGAGGGGCGCGTCGCGGAAAATTTGCGGAAAAAACGCAATTTGTCGGTTATTTGGGCTTGAATCGAGCGGGCGGTCGACGGTATAATCGACCGACTTGTCGAGCCGTCGACAAAGAACGGCGAAAAAGCGAGAATTGAGTTAAAATAAACGGAATGCGCAAAATAGAACGAGCGAAACGGCGAAAAGCGAGCGTCGGCCCGGGCGTCGCGGTTGTTGGAGCGGCGGTTTTTAGCGTCGCGACTTGGGGAAACGGCGCGTCGGCGAACGAGAGCGGCGCTTTTTGGCCGCGTTTGGGAGCGAACGCCGTTCCGACGAGCGAGCTTAAGGAAAACGGCGATTTTGCGGACGGGGCCGACTTTAACGGCGCCGAAGTCGCTCCGAGGGCGGCGGAACCGAGGAACGTCGAATCGGCGAACTTTGTCGGTTATTCCTCAAATTCCGGATTTCGTGAAACGAGAAACGCGGTCGACGCGCAAACGCGCCTCGTCGGTTGGACGGAGCCCGACGCGGCGGTTTTAAACGGCGAACGACCGGTTGAAGCGTCGGTTTCGAACGAGTCGGCGGAGGCGGGCGGCGATACGGCTAAACAAGACGGGGGCGCGGGGCGTCGCGAAATCGCGTCGCGGTCGAAAACGCCGATTTTGCGGGACGAGCCGACTGCGGCGACGCGGGACGGCGGATCGTTGGCCGGCGCTTTGGTTTCGACGTTCGGCGCGTTGGCGGTTGTTTTGGGCGCTTTTTTCGCGTTGGTCGCTTTGCTGAAACGAACGGGGGCGAGCGGGGGCGGCGGGAGCGCGTTGGAGATCGTCGACTCCTTGCCCGTCGGCGATAAGGCCCGCCTTTTGACGATTCGTTGGGGAAATAGGTTGATTTTAGCGGCTAAAACGCCGGAAAAGATCGCGTCGCTTGCCGAGATTGCCGACGTCGACGAAGCGAACGCGTTATTGGCGGAGATCGAGCGGCGAAAAGAAAGCGCGGGGAGCGGAAAAGTCGGCGAAAAAACGGCGGCGCTTTGGAAGCGCGGGCGCGAGGCGGCGAAGGTTTGGCGAACGGCGGTCGAGACGAAAGGACGGCGACGATGAATAAAGCGCGAAATTGGGAAGGCGAACGAAGCCGAACGGCGGCGTTTTTCCGTTTCGTCGCGGCGTTCGCAACGGTTGTCTCGTTCGCCGCGTTCGGAGAGAGCGCGACGGCGCAAGAGGGCGGCGCGATTCCGGCGGCGGTCGAGACGGAACGTTCCGGCAAGGCGACGTTGGGCGTCGACACGTCCGACTTGGACTTTTATAACGATTCTAACGGCGCGATTTCCGGCGAAGTTGGAGCGGTCGCGCGACCTGCGGGAATCGGCGAAGTCGACGAAACGGCGCAAGCGGCGGGGATTGGGAGCGTCGGACAAAAAACGCGAACGGCGAAGGTTGGCGAGGTTGCGCAAACGGCGACGAACGCGGAGGAATGGAGAAAAGAAATTGAATTTGACGGCGGCGCCGAAAACGCGAATTTTTGGACGCGCGGCCCGAGCGGCTGGTTCGGGCCCGAAAGCGTTTCGACGTCGTTGAAAACGTTGTTGACTTTTTCGATTTTAGCGGTCGCGCCGGCGATTTTGTTGGCGACGACCTCGTTCGTTCGGATTTCGGTCGTTTTGTCGCTCTTGCGGCAAGGAATCGGGGCCGGACAGGTTCCGTCGAACCAAACGATCGCGGCGTTGGCGGTTTTTTTATCCTTATTAATAATGACGCCGGTTTGGTCGGAAGTTTACGAAGCCGCCGTCGTTCCGTATTCCGAAGGGCAAATGTCGAGCGCGGAGGCGTTTCAACGCGGACAAGCGCCGATTCGAACCTTCCTTTGGCGTCAAATTGAGAAAACGGGGAACGTTGAGACGATCGGGGTCTTTACGCAATTTATCCCGGGAAAGGAAAATCCGGAGTTTTACGAAGACGTTCCTTGGCGCGCGCTCGCTCCGGCGTTTTTGTTAAGCGAGTTAAAAACGGCGTTTTTGATTGGATTTCAAATATTGATTCCTTTTTTAATTATCGACGTCGTCGTTTCGTCGGTTTTAGTGTCGACCGGGATGATGATGCTCCCGCCGACGGTCGTTTCGCTTCCTTTTAAGTTGGCGTTGTTTGTTTTGTCGGACGGTTGGACGCTCGTCGCAAAGTCGTTGCTCGCGAGTTTCGCTTGGAGCGGAGCGGCGTAACGAGCGGCGAACGGCGTTTTGCGGAAACGAAAATTGAATAAAACGGCGTTAATCGCGTCGGAGCGAGGAAACGAAAATGGAAACGGAAACGGCGATCGGGTTGGGACGGGAAGCGTTGCAAACGATGTTGGCGATCGGCGCGCCGGCTTTGATCGTTTGCGTTCTCGTCGGCTTGGCGACGGGGATTTTGCAAGCGGCGACGCAGATTCAAGACCAAGCGTTCGCGACCGTTTTGAAAATTGTCGCAACTTTCGCCGCCGTCGCGATTTTTCTTCCTTGGTCGGTCGCGCGCTTATTGGAGTTCGCGCAAAATCTTTGGGAAAAGATTCCGGAAACGACGACATTTTTTTGGGGATAAAACGGGAAAGCGTTTCGGATATTGTTTTCCGGACTAAATTGGGCGGCGAACGGTCGGGCGGCGCGTCGGCGTTGCGCGCGTCGAGACTGTTGCGACCGTTATAATTCTTAAAATCGGTTTTTTCGGCGCGTTCGGACGCAATATTCGATCTTATCGACGGCGGGGTTCTTGACTTTTAACGCGTCGCGATTTACAATACCGATGGCGTCGTCTCGTTTGCGGCGACTTTTCCGTCCGCGCGGTTCGTCGGGCGACGGTTTGTTCGAATGGGTAAAGTTTTTAAAATTTGCGGGGGCGGTATGTTCGCGGCGATCGTCAGTCAGCAAAATCCGCGCGTTAAAAACGCGGCGCGTTTGCGAGAGAGTCGAGTTCGGCGGCGCGAAGGCCTCTTTTTGATCGACGGCGTTCGGGAGGCGGCGCGAGCTTGGGAACGCGGGTTCGAGTTCGTCGAGGTCTTTTGGAACGCCGGAAAGAACGTCGTCGCCGACGAGAAAGTCGACGTCGACGCGGCGTTGAGCGCCGTTCGAGCGCGCGCCGGGAAGAACGAACGAGACGCCGACGCGGTCGAGAAGCGGTTCGACGACTTGCGAACGCTCTTGAAAACGGTCGACGCGGCGGGCGTTCCGACGATTCCGCTTTCGACCGGCGCTTTCGAGAAAATCGGATTCGGCGAGCGGGACGAAGCGGTCGTCGCGGTCGTTCGAGCGAAGACGACGACGCTCGACGCGTTGGATTCGTTGTTGACGGCGAAGTCGGAAAAAACGGGCGAGGCGCCGTTGATCGCGGTGATCGAGGGCGTCGAGAAGCCGGGGAACGTCGGGGCGATTTTACGGAGCGCGGACGGCGCCGGAGTCGACGCGTTGATCGTCGCGGCGCCCGATTTCGACCTCTTCAACCCGAACGCGATTCGGTCGAGTTTGGGCGCGATTTTTAGCGTCCCGACCGTCGTCGCGGCGGCCCCGGACGTTCTCGCTTGGCTGCGTCGCCGCAAAATTCAACGGGCGACCGCGCTTTGCGACGACTCGATTCCATATCCGCGGCTCGATTACCGCCGCCCGACCGCGATCGTTCTCGGGAGCGAAGCGGACGGGTTGACCGAAATTTGGGCGACCGAAACG
>JAFSFF010000271.1 GCA_017435375.1 Thermoguttaceae bacterium | reverse complement strand
CCGGCGTTACTTCGTCGCGTCCGGGCCCCAGTAAACCGACGTTTCGATCTTGCCGGACGCCGGGAACATATCGCGTTCCTTCAAACGAGCGGCGAGTTCCGTCGCGCTGTTGGCGAAGAGCGGCGAAATTTCGACTTCGACGCCGTCCGCGACCTCGACGCCGATATTGTTGAGCCAACGACGGTAAAGGCCGGTCATGTGTTCGCGAACCGTTTTCGGCGTGTCTTTCGCTTCGCGCGGGTGGTTCTTGAGCGGGCCGAAGTTCGTTTCCTCTTCGATCTCGACGACGATCGGGTTTTTCGCGAGCGGGAGAAGGTCGAAGATGAATTTTTCGTATTTGATGGCGTTCGTTCCCTCCGGCTTAATTTTGACGCCGAAGAGAGGCGCGCCGTTTTCGTCCTTCGCTTCGCGGTCGAGGACGACGTGCGGAATCTTCTTTTTCGCCAAGTGGAACGGGAGCGAACTCGAGTACGACGCGTTCTTTTGGAGCAGGTCGAGGTTCATCATATGGACGGCGATCGAACCGGCCCAAATCGCGAGGGAACCGTCCGGTTTGCGGCGTTCGCCGGCGGCGTCCGGGAGGTCGCTGTATTCGATGACGTAAAGTTTGCCGTCGACCATCACCATATTGCCGACGCGGTCTTTCGGGTTTTGCTTGCGAATCACTTGCGTCGCGAACTCGGAACCGCTCAAAACGTGGTAGCCGATGAATTCCGGACTGCAAATGTCGACGATCGGGTTGTCGATTTGGAAGTAGAAGATTTCCTCGACGCCGCGGTTTTTCAACTCGGTCAAAATGCCGTGTTCGCGCACCGTCGGGAGGGGCGACTCCGGCTGCGGCGAGTTGATCGCGGCGAGCATTCCGCCGTGGCCGTCCGGACTGCGGGCGATTTGGCCTTTGTCCGAAAGCAACACTTTGCCGCTGTCGAAGTCGACCGACGGCGTCGTTCCTTGGCAGAAGATCAAAACGTCGTCGGCGGCGAGGCCGAAGTTGTCGTTTTCCTTAAAGAACGCGACCGTTTCGGCGTGCGTCGCCGGGCTCGTTTGAATGCAGAACGGAATGCGCGTTCCGTATTTCGCCGCCATCGCGCGGATGCGTTCGACGTGAATTTGGAAGAGCGTCGCTTCGGAGATCGGCCCGATCGGGTAAATCCCCTTGGCGTGGTGGAAGTCGAGGCGCGTTCCTTGACCGCCCGCGACGACGACGATCGCGACTTTTCCGGCGCGGAGGTATTCTTCGCCCTTGGCGACCGCTTCGAGCGGCGTAATTTCGTCGCCGGTTTTGACGACGGACGCGGCGGGAGATTTCGGGAACGGCGAGTCGGCGGCGCCGTCGAAGTCGCGCAGATCGCTCAACTTGAACGCGGTCGGCTCTTCGGCGCGGTCGGCCAACGCGGCGGCGGCCGGCGGATCGAAGCGGTGTTCGAAGAGGCGGTCGAGTTCGGCGAAGTCGATCTTTTCGATTTGTTCGCGCAACGAGTTTTGCTCGTCGGCGGTCAGCTCGTCCCAAAAGGTTAAAATTTGTTCTTGGCCGAACGGCGCGAGGCGTTGGAGAAGCGATTCTCGGACGGACATACGATTTCCTTTATCGTTGCGAGCGAGAGCGCGGCGACCGAAAGACGACGCGGCGCGGCCCGCTCTTTGACGTTTTAAGACTCTTCTTCTATTTTAATTAACGTCGATTTTTTTTCAAGGGCGGGGCCTCTTTTTCTCTTTGCTTCCGGCGCTTCCGGCAAAACCGTCGCGACCGGTTTGTTCGGCGCGTTTTAACGGGAAAACGGCGGAGCGCGCGGCGTTAAAATTTGCGGGTTGCGCCGACGAGTGAGAAAAGACGCCGGATTTTGCGATTATCGGAGAAGCGCTAAGTCGAGACGGAAAAAAAGGGAGGCGTTTTGGGGTTGGGACGGTAGACAAAATGGACGAAATAGATAATAATAGGACAAGGCGACGTCGCGGCGTCGCCGACTAGCGAACTTTTTTTACGAAGCGGCGGCGCGTTTGTCGTTTTCGACTCGATCGGAGCGGGAGCGGAGCGCGGCGTTGGCGCGGATTGACGCCTTTTTTTTATTTTCACCGTCATTGCGAGGCGATTCCTATGGAAAGCGTATCCGACGTCGTTGTCGAGACGAAAAACCTGACAAAAACTTATCGAGACTTCTGGGGCCGCCAAAAAGTGCGCGCGTTGAAGGCGCTCGACCTCCAAGTGAAACGCGGCGAAATCTTCGGGCTCCTCGGGCCGAACGGCTCCGGTAAAACGACGACGATCAAGTTGCTCCTCGGCCTCCTTTTTCCGACGAGCGGCGAAGTCAATATTCTCGGACGTCCGGCGTCGGACGTCGCGAAAAACGAACGTTTGGGGTATCTTCCGGAAGAATCGTACCTTTATCGATTTTTGAACGCGGAAGAAACGCTCGACTTTTACGGGCGTCTCTTTAATATTCCGGCGGCGGTGCGCAAACAACGCGTCGCGCAGCTGATTCAAATGGTCGGGCTCGAGTCGGCGAAGAAACGCCAACTTCGCGAATACTCGAAGGGGATGACGCGCCGCATCGGGCTCGCGCAAGCGCTCATTAACGACCCGGACTTGATTCTCCTCGACGAACCGACCAGCGGTCTCGACCCGATCGGGACGCGCAATATGAAGAACCTTATTCTCCAGCTCAAAGAGCAGGGGAAAACGGTGATTATGTCGAGCCACCTCCTCGGCGACGTGCAGGACGTCTGCGACCGCGTCGGCGTTCTCTATCAAGGCGAATTGAAGGAACTCGGGCGCGTCGAAGACCTCTTGAAGATCGTCGAACAAACGGAAATTCGCGTCGACGGCCTCAGCGACGACGCGAAGCGCAAGATTGAGAAAATCGTCGAAGAGGACAAAGCGAAGCTCCTCTTCTGCGGCAACCCGACGACGTCGCTCGAAGACCTCTTCCACGACATTATCGCGGAAAGCGAAGCCCACCCGGGCAAACGCGTTCGCGGAGGAGAAAAAGCCTAATGATTATCGAGAATCCTATTCCTCCGTATCTCGAGTGGATCGGTATGGCGGCGCTGAACTGGCTGATCTCGGTCGGCGCGTTGACGGCGCTCTTTTCGCTGATCGCGCTCGTCTTTTTGACGATTCGCAAGGGGCCGAAACAAGCGATTCCCGCGTTCGTCGGAGGCGTTCGCGGCGCGGCGGAAGATTTGTTTAAGTTTTCTTGGCGGCGCGCTTGGGCGATCGCGTCGCTGGCGATTCGCGAGTCGATTCGTAAAAAGGTCGTCGTCGTTTGCGTCGTTTTCTTGGCGCTCTTGATGTTCGCCGGTTGGTTCCTCGACCCGAGCGGCAAAGACCCGGCTCGTTTGTGCGCGTCGTTCGTTTATCAGTCGACGACGTACCTCGTGCTGCTCCTCGCTCTTTTCTTGAGCGCGTTGAGTCTGCCCGCCGACTTTAAAACGAAAACGATCTACACGATCGTTACGAAACCGGTGCGCTCGAGCGAAATCGTCTTGGGACGCATTATCGGTTTGGCGACCGTCGGCACCGCGATCCTCGCGCTGATGGCCGTTTGCAGTTACTTCTTCGTCTCGAACACGTTGAACCACAAGCACGTTCTCGTCGACGGCGAAGACGTTAAAGCGGTCGAAGGCGTCGCGGAAGATTGGTCGACGCTGGCGCCGGAAACGGTCGTCGCTTCCGGGGAAACGCGTCTTGCCAACGGGCACAAACACAAGGTCGAAGTCTTCGCCGACGGTTCGGCGCGCGTCGTCGAAGAGAACAAACACGCGCATACGATCGAACGTATCGTCGAAGGGGACAAAACGCTTTACAAAGTCGGTTCCGCCGTCGGCGCGCTCCAAGCGAAGACGCCGGTTTACGGTAAAATTAAGTTCCGCGGCGAAAACGGGTTCGAAAAAGAACGCGGCATCAACGTCGGCGAAGAGTGGGAATACCGCAGCTACGTCGCCGGAGCCACCGAAGAAGCCGTTATTTGGACGTTCGACAATATTACGCCGGAACGCTTCCCGGAAGGGTTGCCGGTCGAAATGACGATCAGCGCGTTCCGCACCCATATGGGGAACATCGAAAAGACCGTTATGGGCGCGCTCTACGTTCGCAACCCGAAAACCGGTCTGACCGCCGAAACGAACGTCTTCAACTCCGAAAAATACGCGACGAAAGCGCTCTTTGTCGAACGCGAAATCGACCAAGAAAAGAACAAAGTGCGCGTTCGAACCCTCAAGAAAACGGGGGACGAAGCGACGTTCGACCCGGTCTTGACGACGGCCGACCTGAAACAAAACGGCGAAAAATACGACCTCTTCGAAGATTTCGTCGTCGACGGCAAGGTCGAAATTTGGCTCCAATGCTTGGACTCGCAACAATACTTCGGCGCCGCGGAGCCCGACCTTTACCTCCGCGCGCAGGACGCGAACGTCTTCGCCAACTTCTTCAAGGGCTATTTCGGCCTTTGGCAACAGATGGTGATTTTGATTTCGTTCGGCGTGTTGTTCAGCGCGTTTTTGAGCGGCCCGGTCGCGATGGCGGCGACGTTCGGGATTTTGATCGCCGGGTTCAGCAAGAACTTCTTCGTCGAAATCGCGCGACTCGAAGCGCTCGGCGGCGGCCCGATCGAATCGTTCAACCGCCTCGTTACGCACGAAAATATGATGTCCGACCTCTCGAACACCTTCGCGACGCAGTTGATTAAGGCGTTCGACGCCGTCTCGGGCGTGTTCCTGAGCGTTATCGGCTTGGCCCTGCCGGCCTTTAGCGACTACAACTTCTACGCGGACTGCGTCGCCAACGGTTACGACGTGCCGTGGAACGCCGTCGCCGTTCATATGACGACGACCGCGTCCTTTGTAATCCCGCTTTTCATCATCGGTTACGCGATTCTTAGAAAACGGGAGGTGGCGAAATGACGCAACAAAAACTGTTTTACCGCAAGGTTTTTTATATCGCGATGATCGCCGTGCTGGTCTTCCCGTTGTATATGCTCGGGAACCCGGCGCGACGCGACGGCGCGGGCGGACTTTTGGCGCAACGCCGCGACGAATTGAACCTCTCCGAAGCGAATCTCGGCGAAATCGACCCCGCCGGGAGCGCGATGAAATTGGCGACCTTCGGGATGCGCGGCGTCGCGGTTTCGCTCCTTTGGAATCGTTCGCTCGAATACGAAAAGCGTTCCGACTGGGACGCGGTCGTCGCGACGGCGAACCAAATCACGATGCTCGAACCGCACTTCATCACGATTTGGGACTTCGTCGGTTGGAAGCTGGCCTACAACGCGTCGGCGCAGTTCGACGATTATCGCGAGCGTTACCGCTGGGTTATCCGCGGTTTCGAGTTCGTGCAAGAGGGAACGACGTACAACCAAGAGTCGCCTAAACTTTACGTGCGCGCCGGTTGGACGATTTCGCAAAAGATCGGGATCGCCGACGAAAAGAAGCAGTATCGCCGTCTTTTCCGCGAAGACGAAGAATTGGAAAAGAACCAACGCGAACGCGAAGCGCGTTACGTCAACATTCCGAAGTTGCCGAGCGCCAAAGACAACTGGCTCTTCGGATACGCTTTCTATAAAGCGGCGGAAACGTGGTTCGAAAAGCGCGGCGAGGGGATCGGCAACGAAACGCGCCTCCTCTTTTACGGTCGCGCGCCGTTGAACCGTATTCGTTACGCCGAGTGGATGGAAATCGACGGTTGCGGTTTGAATAAGGAAAACGCGCCGGTCTTCGACGAAGAAAACTGCGCCAACGCTTGGCTCCAAGCCCAAAAAGACTGGGAAGAGTACGCCAACCGCGTCGTCGACACGACGATCGAGGACAAGACGAAGCCCGGAACGTACCGTCGCACGTCGTTGAATCTCCACAAAGAAAAGCGCGCCGAAATGGATCGCCTCGAAGCGGAGATTATCGCGGCGCTTCCCGCGAGCTTGGGCGCGACCGCGCAAGAAAAACGCGAAGCGATCGTTTGGGAACGTTGGCACACGATTCTGAACGACGAACAGCGCGCGGCGATGTACAATAGCGTCCTCTATCCTTACGACGAAAACGACTACAACTTGGGTCGCGTCGGATTCGGCGCTCGCGCCGTGCGCAAATACCTCGACGCCGAGGTCGCGCGCGCCAAGGAGGCCGAGGAAAAGGGCGAAAAAATCGAACTTTGGACCGGCCCGATCGACGAATATTGGAAACTTTCCGACGAAGAGAAAAAGGGAACCTCGCCTTGGATTAATTGGCAAAGCGACCTCTTCGAACTTCGTATGTCGTTCGTCGACGAAGACTTGCGCGAACTGGCGCGGACGCCGCGTCTTTTGGTTCCGCAAGAAAGCACGAAGCGTTATTCCGGCGCTTTCGGACGGCTCGACGAATGGCAAGGCCGCGCTTCGTCTCTCTTGGCGGTTACGCCGGACGTGTTGGCCTCGTACCTCGAAGGCGACGCGCAAGCCGAGGCGATGGACAAGATCGCGCAAATCGAGGAACTGCGCAAAGAAGAGAGCTTCTCGCGTATGTTCCGCGACATTATGGGCGCCGACTTCCACGAACGCGAAGTCGCTTTCGAGCAGACGCCGGAAGCGCGCAACGCTCGCAAGTTCCGTCAAGAAGCGCGCGACCGTTTCAACGAAGGGGACGACGCCGGCGCGAACGAAGCGTTCCTCAACTCCTTCGAAGAGTGGCGCAAGCTCTTGGAAGATCGCGAAGATTTCGCCGACTTGAAGCATTTGCCGCAAATGCAGTCCGAGATGGCCGCGGAGCTTGAAAAGTACGTGATCGTTCTCAACCAACGAGACGCCGCGTTCCCCTTGGAATACGCGTTCCAAAACGTCGCCCGCCAAGACGAAGTCGTCGTCGAACGGTTGCGACGTTCGGCGGAAGCGACGGCTTATCTGCGCAAACTCGCGGCCGACGGCAAGATCGCCGAAGCGCGCGAAGGCGCCGAAACGCTGTTGCAAACCTGGACGTTCTTTATGCTCGACAACTCGATTTACGCGTTGGCGCCCCTTCCGGAAACGACCGAAGCCGTTTTCGAAGCCGCGCGGCTCTACGCCGAGGGTTGGGACAAAGCGACCGAAGCCGAGCGCGAAGCGGCGCGTCAAGAAGGCAAGTTCGCCGACTATCCGGCCAAGGATTTTATCGAACTCGCGTTGCAAAAGCAAAATCTCGATTATCAAGAGATTCAACGTTTGGAATTGGAACGTTTGACGGACGAAAGCAAGACGTTCGAAAATCTTGAAAAAGAGATCGCGCTTTGGACGAAAATCGTCGAAGCGGCGCCGATGTTGAAATACGATTCGACTTCCGACGTTAGCTTTAAAATTCAAACCTGCGTTCGCGAGTATCTTCTCGAGTTGAAGAAGCGCGAAGAAGCGGAACCGGAAAACTTCCCGTTGCAAGCGTTTGCGGAAGCGGCGGAATAACGGTCGGCGGCGAACGCTCGATTTCGGTCGGGCGTTCCGACGGCTCGACGCGGCGTCGTTTAGCGACGGCGTCGCGTTTTAACGGCGACGAAGGGCGGAAACGTCCTTCGCTCGTCGTTTTTGCGTTTTTACGGACGTCGAACGACAAATTTTTGAAAAATGTCGCGTCGCCCCTTTTTGTTTCGACGAAACGGCGGCGCGCAAACGGAACCGAAGAGCGCGTTAAGGGCGCGAAATCAAAATATGACGGTCTTGGTGGATCATTCTCGACGGCGCGTCGAGATTTTGGAACGAGCGTTCGAGCTTTTTGCGGAGGAGGGGTTCGCGGGCGTTACTTATCAAAAAATCGCGAACCGATGCGGCGTGTCGCGCACCTCGATTTACAAGTATTTTAAAGACAAGGACGAAATTTTCGTTTACGCGATCAAGTTGGCGACGAAGAACTTATCGACGACGGTCAAGAAAGTCGTCGAGCGCGAAGACTGGTCGACGGTCGACAAAATTCGCCGCGTGATGCGCTTGACGGTGAAGTTGCTCGAAGAAAACCGCGTTTTCCTCTCGGTCGTCCTCGACTACTTGACGTCGCTGAAATCGAGCGGCGGCGACGTGCGACGCAAAGCGCGGCGGCATACGTTCGGTTTTCGTTTTTTGTTGGCGCGTTTGGTCGCGGACGCGGTCGCGAAGGGGCAGTTGCGCCCCGTCGACGCGGAGCAAACGGCGGCGCGTCTTTACTGCATCGTCGAGGCGTTCGTCCTCAATTTGACCGTTACCGACGCGATGGACGGCAAGGAGTGCGTCGCGCTGATCAACTCGTATCTCGACGAACTGCTT
>JAFSFF010000270.1 GCA_017435375.1 Thermoguttaceae bacterium | reverse complement strand
GGTAACTCGACCGGCGAATTCGTCGATCTTGTTTACCTCCCCCTCAATATCTTTAAACGTGCCGTCGTTGATCTTAACGCGATCGCCGATACGGTACGGAATTTCCAATTTCGGTTGTTTTTCGTCGGCCGCCGTTTCCGCGCGGAGAAGACGGTCGACGTCTTTTTGCGTCATCGGAAGCGGTTTGCCGCCGGCGCCCGTAAAGTCGCCGACGCCGGTCGTTTCGCGAACAAGAAACCAAGTTTCGTCGTTCAAGACCATTTTGGCCAACAAATAACCCGGGTAAAGTTTACGTTTAGTTTCACGGCGCTTGCCGTTTTTCATTTCGACGACGGTTTCGGTCGGAACGAGCGTTTGTTCGAAATAATCGTCAAGCCCGGACAATTTAATTCGACGATCCAAGGTCTTTTTGACCGTGTCTTCACGGTTGACCTGGACTTTAAGAATATACCATTCCGGTTTCGGCGTTTCTTCGACCGCTTGGTTATCAAGGTTCTCGACGTTATTTTCAGCTTCGGAACTCATTCGTTTTTTCCTTATTCGCTCGTTTGAGGCGCGTATTTAACGGCAAAAGTCGACGCGTCAACAACCGATAAATTTAAAAAGCGTTTTGAAAATAAGGTCGTAAACGAAAATTAAGGCCGTAAACACCGCCATAAAAACAAGGACGACTTTCGTATTCGCAAAGAGATCGCGCTTCGACGGCCACGAAACCTTCGACATTTCCGCCTCAACTGAAACGAGAAAATCGGCGAACGTCGGGAAATTAATAATGCGAAACGAGGCCCAGACGCCCAAAAGCGCGATAATAGCGCCGCAAATCGCCGCCCCTTGAGCGCCGAAATAACCGGCCTGGAAAAAGCTATAACCGCCCCAAATAAAAACGAGCGACAAACCGACGAACGTCGAACGGCGCGCGACGCGACCTTGCGAACTTTTATAGTTGTTGGTCGAAACAAGTTCTTTCATTAATTGGGAAAACATAAGCCCCTCGCGACGCGATTATCGCAAAACGGTCGAGAAAACAACCGGGTCGATTTCAAAAAAAAAGCGCTCGCAACGATATATAATATCGAAGGACGAGCGCGTTTACATCAAAAGAAAGCAGGGGAGGGGGGATTCGAACTCCCAACCGTCGGTTTTGGAGACCGGTGCTCTGCCAATTGAGCTACTCCCCTAACGCAAACCGTCGTTCGCGCGAACTTTCTCGCCGTAAGCCGAAACTCACGGCGAAAGAGTTCTAAATTTTACCGCAATTAGCGGGTGATCGTCGTAACAACGCCGGACCCAACGGTGCGACCGCCTTCGCGGATAGCGAAACGAACGTTTTGTTCGATCGCGATCGGGCTGATGAGTTCGACCTTCATCTTGACGTGGTCGCCCGGCATGCACATCTTAACGTCTTCCGGAAGGTTGATCGTACCGGTAACGTCGGTCGTGCGGAAGTAGAATTGCGGACGGTAACCGCTCATGAACGGGGTCGAACGACCGCCTTCTTCCTTCGACAGGACGTAAACGTCGGCTTCGAATTCGATGTGCGGGGTGATGGAGCCCGGCTTCGCCAAGCATTGACCGCGTTGGATTTCTTCGCGTTTGACGCCGCGGAGAAGGAGACCAACGTTGTCGCCGGCTTGACCTTGGTCGAGCGATTTCTTGAACATTTCAACGCCGGTGCAGACCGTCTTACGGGATTCGTCCGAAAGACCGACGATTTCAACTTCGTCGCTGACTTTGACGATACCGCGTTCGATACGACCGGTGGCGACGGTGCCGCGACCTTCGATCGAGAAGACGTCTTCAACCGCCATCAGGAACGGTTTGTCAACGTCGCGTTCCGGTTCCGGAATGTCGGCGTCGATAGCGTCCATAAGTTCGGTGATGCACTTCGAGGCTTCCGGGTCGGCCGGGTTTTGTTGGGCCGGGAGAGCCGCGCCGCGAACGACGGTGCAGTTGTCGCCGTCGAAGTCGTGCTTCGAAAGGAGTTCGCGAATTTCGAGCTCGACGAGTTCGAGGAGTTCTTCGTCCGGAACGAGGTCGCATTTGTTCATGAAGACGACGAGCTTCGGAACGTTAACTTGGCGAGCCAAGAGAACGTGTTCGGCGGTTTGCGGCATCGGGCCGTCGACAGCCGAAACGACGAGGATCGCGCCGTCCATTTGCGCCGCGCCGGTGATCATGATTTTGATGAAGTCCGCGTGGCCCGGGCAGTCGATGTGAGCGTAGTGACGTTTTTCCGTTTCGTATTCGACGTGCGCGACGGCGATCGTAACGGTTTTGGTGGCGTCGCGGACGGTGCCGCCTTTCGCGATGTCGGCGTAGGATTTGACTTGAGCAAGGCCTTTCGCCGCTTGAACCGCCAAAATGGCGCTCGTCAACGTGGTTTTACCGTGGTCGATGTGGCCGATCGTGCCGACGTTAACGTGCGGCTTAGTTCGTTGGAAAGTTTCCTTCGCCATTGCGAATTCTCCCTATAATTAGGAACGAAGTGTTTAACGATGTTATTACAACGATACCCCTCGCAAGCCCTAAGAAAAAAGCTGCCGATGAGATTTGAACTCATGACCTCGTCCTTACCAAGGACGCGCTCTACCGACTGAGCTACGGCAGCGATGCAGGACCCGGTTGGGGTAATCTCGCGCTAAGACGGTTTTAGACTCGTCTTTACGTCGCTTTACGCTCTCCGCCCAAAGGCAAAGAGATCGTTAAGCGGGTGAAGGGAATCGAACCCTCGTTATCAGCTTGG
>JAFSFF010000269.1 GCA_017435375.1 Thermoguttaceae bacterium | reverse complement strand
GAGAAGCCGTCGTTTGCGTCGATCGCCGTTGGAAAGAAAATCGAGTTCGTTACGTGTCGCGCCGTCGACGAAAAGGTCGCCGAATAGTCGGAAAATCGTCGGGTTAAAAAGCCGGACGGTCGGGCGACGGAAGTTCGGCAAATTCGCGCCGAATCGAATTTGGAGATCGCTCCCGCTTCTTCGTTGAATTCGGCGAACTCGGCGAACTCGGCGAACTCGGCGAATTGGCGCGACGGCGAACCGAAAGCCGCCGCTTCGTTGGAAAACGTCGCTTTGCGTCGTCGAGGAACGGAGGCTTGGGGACAAGCCGCGACGGCGCAAAGCGCTCCGATTGCGCGATTCGCGCAACCGGCGCAAAACTTGGCGACGGCGCAAAACGCTCCGGTTTCGCAGTACGCGCAACCGGCGCAAAACTTGGCGACGGCGCAAAACGCTCCGGTTCCGCAGTTCGCGCAATCGGCGCAAAACTTGGCGACGGCGCAAAACGCTCCGGTTCCGCAGTTCGTGCAACCGGCGCAAAAGTTGGCGACGGCGCAAAGCGCTCCGGTTTCGCAGTTCGCGCAACCGGCGCAAAACTTGGCGACGGCGCAAAACGCTCCGGTTCCGCAATTCGCGCAATCGGCGCAAAACTTGGCGACGGCGCAAAACGCTCCGGTTTCGCAGTTCGCGCAACCGGCGCAAAACTTGGCGACGGCGCAACGTCGGCAAGAAACGACGGCGAACGGCGTCGTTCCGTCGATTTACGACGAACGCCGCGACTTCCCGGTTAGCGAAGGTTTGGCGCAAGAATTCACGCCGAGCAAACCGTTGATTCCGTTCCCGAGCGACGCTCGCGACGCGGCGATTTTGTCCGTCGGTTACGAGGACCGCGCTTCGGAAAAAACGTCGATTCTCGAACGTATCGACGACGAATCCTTGCGAATCGGCGAACGCGTTCGAAAATCGGTCTTGTCGATCGAAACGTGGAAAACGACGAAATCGGCGAAAGTTCCGAGCGAAAAAGGGTGCGGTTTCCTCTTCCAATACAAAGACAAGGTCTACCTCGCGACGAATTTACACGTCGTGAAGGACGCGGCGACGTGTCAAGACGTCGACCTCTTTTTGCCGGATCGAACGATCGTTCATCCGACGAAAATGTTGCCGTGCGAAGATTTTGACTTGGCGGTTTTGGAATTGAACCCGGAGTCGCTGCCGACGGACGGTTCCGTCGCGCTCTGTTTCTTTGGAAACAGCGACGAGTTGCGCGTTTCGAACATCGTCGGAACGGTCGGGAATCCGTTCGGTTTGCGCGACACCGTTACCAGCGGCCATATCAGCTCGCTGCAACGCCGCAAAGAAGAGATCGGAAGCGGACACGCGAAGTCCTTGCAGGAGTTCATCCAGCTGGACGCGTTTATTAATCCGGGCAATTCGGGCGGCCCCTTGTTCAACGCGCGAGGCGAAGTCGTCGGCGTCGTAACCTCGATTATGTCGAGAACTAAAACGAGCGAAGGCGTCGGATTTGCGATTCCGATCAATTTGGCGTTGCGCGTGATGAAATCGACGATCGACGCGGGCGGCTGGAGCCGCGCGCTGATGGGCGTCGAACTCAAAAAAGCGTCGCGCGCCGATTTCCAAAACGTCGTCGATTGGCCGATTAAGAGCGGTTCGAAAATCGATCGAGTCGACGCGAATTCGCCCGCCGAACGCGCCGGGCTGCGTCGCGGCGACGTCGTCGTCGAGTTCGACGGCAAACCGATCGAAGACGATTGCCATTTGGCGCGTTTGGTCGCGCTCGCCGACGTTTCTCGCGACGCGAACGTCAAATATTTGCGCGGCGCGAAGCTGTACGAAACGACGGCGCGGCTCGTGAAGTGATCGATTCGAGGAATCGAACGAAACGAAACCGACAAAGCGAGGAGACCGAAAGGACGTATGAACGCGCCGACGCTTTGGACGTCGCCGACGTCTTGGGGAATTTTCGCGTTGATTTTCGCGCGCTGTTTCGGAATGACGTTTTTCGCTCCGATAATCGGCGGCGTCGAGGTTTCGCGTTCGATTCGAGCGGCGGTCGCGCTGACGTTGGCGGCGTTGGTTTTCCCGACGGTCGTCGACTCGGCGTTCGAAGCGGCGGTTGCCGAGCCGAACGGTTGGGCGACCGTCGGCGCGTTGCGGTTCGGGCTTGCGCTCGGCGTCGAAACGCTGTTCGGCGCCGCGTTCGGATTGACGCTTCGTTGTCTTTTTAGCGGCGTTTCGCTCGCCGGAGAGACGATCGCGCGGGTCGGCGGGATTTCGGTCGCCGGAACGTTCGATCCGACGACCGGCGAGGAGATCGCGCCGATTTCTCGTTTTCTTTTTTGGTTGGCGCTCGTCGTTTTCGCGACCGCGGGCGGTTTCGAACTCTTTATCGAAGGGCTCTTAAACGGGTTTGCGCGCGTCGAACCGGGCGCCGCGGCCTCCGCGTCGGGGCTGATTGAAAACTTGGCGGCGACGTTGACGTTAAGTTTTGAATTGGCGATTAAACTGGCGGCGCCGGTTTTGCTAGCGACGGCGGCGACTTATTTGGCGGTCGGTTTTTTAGGTCGGCTTCTTCCTCAATTAAACCTTTTCGCGGTCGGTTTTAACGTCGCGTCGCTCTTGACGTTGGCGGTTCTCGCTCTTTCGATCGGCGCGTTTTGTTCGATTTTTCAAACGGAAATCGTCGCTTTTTTGAAAACGCTTTTTCGCGTCGTCGCGGCTTAGACGCGGGTAAAAAGCGAAAATTTTTGAAGTTTTTTCGCTTTTTTCGAAAAATTTTTTCTTTCGCCGTCCACTTGTTAAGCGAGTTGTTCGAGTATGCGACGCGCCGCGCAAGCGGTTTGACGTCGGTTTGGGCGCTTTAGGGGAAATAGGGTAAACGTAAAAACGGAAAAATCGCGTTATTTAGTCGCTTGAACGGTTTGGGCAAGGGACGAAAGCGAGACGCCGATAACCGAAGAAGACGCCGCGTTCCGCCGTCGTCGATTCGGAGACGTTGGCGTTTGGCGTCGACGCGATATAATAAGGGCGGCGGAGTTCGGGCGAACGTCGCGTCGGCGGCGAAAACGACGAAGCAAATCAAAGCAAAAAACGATTGTTGGAGCAAAAATGAACGACGAGACGCAAACGACCGTTCATATTCCGGTTCTTTTCGACGAATGTCTCGACGCGCTGAATTTGGCGCCGGGGAAGATTATCGTCGACGGAACGCTCGGCGGGGGCGGGCACTCGATCGCGATCGCTCGCCGCGTCGCGCCGAACGGATTGACGATTTCGACCGACCGCGACCCGGCGGCGCTCGACCGCGTCGATCGGCGCGTCGAAGCGCTCGAAGACGGCGCGACGCTGCCGTTGAAGACGTATTTTGCGAATTATTGCGATTTTGACGCCGCGCTTGAACGGGCGAACGTCGAACGCGTCGACGGTTTCTTGCTCGACTTAGGGCTCTCGAGCGACCAACTCGCCGACCGCGAACGCGGTTTCAGTTTCGATTCGGACGGCGACCTCGACCTGCGGTTCGACCCGACCGAAGGCGTTCCGGCGTTCGAGATGCTGAGCCGTTGGTCGGCGGAGAAAATCGCCGACGTTATTTATCAATATGGGGAAGAGCGGCAAAGTCGACGGATTGCGCGGGCGATTTTCGAACGGCGCCGAACGAATCCGGTGCGGAGCGCGCGCGATTTGGCCGAAATCTGCCGCCGTTGCGTTCCGACGCCGCCTCCCTGGGCTCAAAAAAAGACGATCGATCCGGCGACGCGAACGTTTCAAGCGCTCCGTATCGCCGTCAACGACGAACTCGGTTCGCTCGAACGCTTTTTGAAAAAGTGCGTCGATTACTTGAATCCCGGCGGACGCGTCGCGATCATCAGTTTTCACTCGCTCGAAGACCGTATCGTCAAAAACGCCTTCCGCGAGATGGAAGAAATGACGATATTAACGAAAAAACCGATTCTCGCGACCGACGAAGAGGTCGAAAGGAATCCGCGTTCCCGAAGCGCGAAACTGCGCGTCGCCGAAAAAAAAGCGAACGGCGATTGAAACGCGATTAAATTTAAGAATTAAAGAAATAAGAGCCGCTCAAACGCGTACTGTCGTATAGGGCGAAACGCGGCCTTTGCCGGAAAAATTCGGCAAATCGGCTAAAATTTTTTGGATTGAACGAAACGAACATCGAAAATAACCGGAGTTGGCGTTAATATGGGCAAGAAAAATAAAAAGAAGAATAAGCTGTCGTACCTTGACGAGAGCGATTTCGACGCGCCGATGACCTACGACGACGGCGACGATTACGACGATTACGGCGGCGGCAATTCGAAAAAGAAGAACAAACGAGGCAATTCGTCGCGTTACGACGACATTTACGGCGGCGACGATTACGGCGATTACGGCGGCGACGAGTACGCGGATTACGAAGATTCCGATTACGACGACGGCGACGATTACGACGATTACGAAGACGACGAACTGGAGGAAGAGGAAGACGAAGGGGACGACGAACAAGACGAGCGTTACGATCCCGACAACGATCCTTATAAGAATTGGGGAAAACCCGATTCCGAACGGACGCCGTCGGTCGCCGCGTCGTCGACGGGGAGCGCGTCGAAATCCGAAAGCGGTTTAGTAAATTCGAACGTTTTTCAAGAGACTTCTTCCTCGGCTTCCGTCTCGTCCTCCTCTTCCGTTTCGCCTTCTTCGTCGTCGAGCGCGTCGACGTCGCCGAGTTGTGGGTTGAAGCCGAAACCGGTCGTCGCGAGCCCGTCGACGTCGAGCGTTTCGAGCGGAGCGTCGAGCGCGCCGAAGCCGGTCGTCGCGAGTCCGACGACGCCGAGCGTTTCGAGCGGAGCGTCGAGCGCGCCGAAGCCGGTCGTCGCGAGTCCGACGACGCCGAGCGTTTCGAGCGGAGCG
>JAFSFF010000268.1 GCA_017435375.1 Thermoguttaceae bacterium | reverse complement strand
GTCGTTTTTGCCGGAAGAGTCCGTTGGCATTCGGGCGAAACGCACGAACGACGCGTCGAGCAAATCGGCGACGGCGTTTGGCGAATCGTCGACCGTTGGCGCGGAACGGAGCCGCCGACGATTCGGTTCCATTTTTCGCCGGAAGTCGCCGCGACCGCCGTCGCGACGCCCGACGGAACCGGCGCCGTCGTTCGCGTCGGAAATCGGCGCGTCGAAATCGCCAACCCGAACCTCGCCGCGCGCCTCGAACCGTTCCGAACGTCCCCGGCGTTTTACCGACTCGCCAACGCGGTTCGGCTTGTTTTCGCCGCGACCGATTCGGTCGGAGAAACCGCGACGACGTTGCGCGTTTCCGCCGCCGAGTAAAAGTCGAGTAAAAAACGGTCGACCGACGCCGACGCGCGCTCGACCGTTAAAATTCCATCGTTCGCCTTCCCCGCCCCGCAAAATCGCTTAGATCGTTAAAATCGATGCAGTTTGTTCCCGCCGTCCTTGTTTCCGCACTTTTCGCCGTCGTCGCGGCGCGTTTCGGCTGCGAAGTTTTCCGTCGAATCGCGTTAAAAATTCGACTCGTCGACAAACCGGACGCGATTCGCAAATTACAAACCGGCGCGATTCCGGTCGGCGGCGGCGCGGTCGTTTTCCTCGCGTTCTTTTGCGCGAGCGTTTTAGCCTCTTTCTTGAACGCGGAACTCGGCGTTCAAATGCAAACGCTCCTCGTTTCGTTCGCGACGGTCGGCGCGTTCGTCGTCGGGGTCGGCTTGATCGACGATAAAAAAGGAATGAACGGTCTCGTCAAGCTCTTTCTGCAGATCGTCGCCGCGTCGGTCGTCGTCGTTTTTGCGAAGGACTACTCGAAGATTTCGGTTTTCGGCGCCGAATTTGAACTCGGGCACCTTTTTTACCCGTTGGCGATCTTTTGGCTTGTCGGGGTAATGAACGCTTTCAACTTTCTCGACGGCGCGGACGGCGTCGTCGCGACGGTCGGCTTTTTCTCGTTCGTCGCGATCGGAACGCTCGGCGTCGTCAACGAATATTGGGGCGCGGCGACGTTGGCGTTTTTGTTGGCGGCGTCGCTTCTCGGCTTTTTCGGTTGCAACCGTCCGCCGGCGCGACTTTACCTCGGCGACGCGGGCAGCCTCTTCGTCGGTTTTTCGGTCGGCGTTTTGTTGTTGCGCGTTTGCTCGATTCGCAGCACGGCGTCGTTGCAAGTCGTCCCGGCGCTTTGCGTCGCGTTGGTTCCGCTGGCGGACGTTCTTTTCGCGATTATTCGTCGCTTGAACTCCGGACGCAGTATTTTTTCCCCGGACCGCGGGCACGTTCATCACCGCCTGCAACGTCGGTTCGGCAAAGGTTATCCCGTTTTGGGCGCGTTGACAATGATTCAAGTTCCGTTTTGTTTGACGAGCGTCGCCGGCGTCTATTGGCGCGACGATTACGTCGCCGCGCTTCTTGCGTCGTCGCTCCTTTTGCTCTTCGTTACGTCCGGCGTTTTAGGGCGAGCGGAGACGCGAATTTTGTTTTACCGAACGAAATATCTCGTTATCAAACGTTTTCGACGCGCGAAATACGACGCTCGCGGCGAATTTTTCCATCCGCTCGGCTCGATTTGTTGGCTCGACCTTTGGCGCGAAACGCTTGAAACCGCGCGTTCGTCGGCTTGCGTTTCGGTTTATTTGGACGTCGATATGCCGTTCGCGAACGAAGATTTTTACAGCGAATGGAACAACCTCGACTGGACGCGGAAAGCCCGTTCGACGCGCAACAGACTTAAATTCAACATTCCGTTGACGGTCGAAGGTCGGTTCGTCGGGCGGCTCAGCCTAAAGTTCGACGCCGAACGCGTCTCCTTCGCCGACGCGGCGGCGGTCGTCGACCAAGCCCGCGACCGTTGTTTAACGTTCATCGAAGCGGCGCTCAAAGAGTCGGTCAAGCGAGCGAACGAAACGGCGCTCTCGAACGTTTGAATCGCGACGTTTTTCGCCGATTTAACGCTTTTAACGATTTCCGCCCTTTAACGCGTCGAGTTTTTCGGCGCGATTTTTTACGTTCGGCTCGTTCTCGACGCGAGATTCGAAGATCGAAAACGTTCGCGCTTGCCGCTCGTCTCCCGCTTCTTTCCGACCGCCGGCCCGAATTGGCCGCCGTCGAAACGGGTTCAAACCGCCCCGACGCAAACAGGAACCCCAATCCAAGACAAGCGCGGAAAGTCGAGCGACTCGAACCAACCTCGACGTCAAGCCCCAAACCAAGCGGCGCAAGAAATAAAAAAACCCGGAATCGACTCAACGTCAATCCCGGGTTTTTAGGTGGTTGAAGGGGCTCGAACCCTCGACCTTCGGAGCCACAATCCGATGCTCTAGCCAACTGAGCTACAACCACCGTCGCAACGAAAACGGAAACGAACGCCAAACAGGAGAAGCGTTTCAGTCGTCCTCATCGACAACGCACTCATTCTACCCGAAAAGCGCGTTCGGTCAAGGGGCGTTTTCGAAAATTTTTCATTTTTTATTTTTCGACCTTTTCTTATTCTCGTTTGCGACGCGAGGCCCTCTCGCCGTCGGCGTTTTCTTGCGCGTTCCCGCCCCAACGAAACGACGACGAAACGTTCGGCGGCGCCGTTCCCCCTCGCGACCTCGTTTCCATCCTTCTTCTCCTCTTAAATTCTCGTTCGCGCCTTTCCCGAAAAGCGTTCGCAAAATTTTCTTAAAACGCTCAAAAACGGTTTGACAAAATCGATTTTTCGGGAAATAATGGTTAAGTCGACTTTTCGCTCGACCGCCTCGGAATTTTTTCCGCTTTCGCGCCCTTTCCTTTTATGATCCCAATCGTCGAGTTTCCCGTATGAGTATCGAAACAACGAACGCGCTCGTCGTTCGCGCCGTCGAATTTAGCGAGTCGAGCCTCGTCGTCTCCCTTTTCACTCGCGACTTCGGCAAGGTCGGCGCGTTGGCCAAGGGCGCCCGACGGTTAAAAAATCCGTTCGAAACATCTCTTGACTTACTCGCCTCGATTCGGGTATCATTCATTCGGAAAAATCGCGACGCGCTCGACCTCCTCACCGAAGCGAAGCTCGTTCGCCGATTTCGTCCGACGCGCCGCAACCTCCGCGGGCTTTACGCCGGTTACTACCTCGTCGAAACGCTCGACGCGGCGACCGTCGATTACGAGCCGAACCCGGAGCTTTGGGACTTGGCCGACGCGACGCTCGCTCGCTTTCAAACGGACGACGACGTTCCGCGCCGCCTCGCCGCGTACGAAGCCGGTCTCCTCGACGCGTTGGGCGAGTTCCCGTCGACCCGTTTTTGCGTCGAGTGCGGCGAAGAGCTTCCGCTCGATTCGGTTAAAAATCCGGATCGCCGCGTCCTCTTCGCGCCGAACGAAGGCGGCGTCGTTTGCGCTCGTTGTCGAGCCGAAAAGAATTTTTTCGAGCTGATTCCGACGACGATCGCCGCGTTCCGCCTCCTCGAAGCGTCCCTCGCGCTCGCCGGAGGAGACGAATCGGCGCCGTTCGACGAGTTTTCGCCGCAAGGACGCGCCGCGTATCGCGATTTGGTCGGTCGCTACCTCGCCCGCGTGTTGAACCGCCGCTTAAAAACGGCCAACTTTATGCGGTTTATCGACTCGTCCCGAACGCCGAAACCGGAAACGCCGACGCGACCGTCGGAATCGCCTGAAAGCGAAACGTCGCCGGAAAACGCTCAAACAACCGAAGCCGCGCCGTCGACTTAATCGTTAAAACCGTTTCAACGCCAACCCGCCCAACTCGCGCCCTCGAAAGAAGGAAGTTCGCAATGACGCAACGTAAAAAAACGCCCTTTTCGCCGTTCGCCGCCCGCCCGTTCGCGGTCGCGTCGCTCGCTCTCGGTTTGAGCGTCGGCGGCGGTTGCCGACTTTGCGGCGACGCCGGAGCCTCCGCTCCGCTCGCTTTCGACGCGGCCTTCCCGAAAACGACGGCGCTTCGCGGACAAACGGACGAACCGCTTCCGACGCTCGACGCGCCCGCTTCGAACGCCGACCTTCCCGCGACCGCCCCCAACGACGCCGACGCGCCCTTCCCGACGCTCGATCCGTCCTTTCCCGTTTTCGACCCGGCGTCGCTCGGCCCGCTCCCCGGCGACGCGTCGCCCGCCGACGCCGCGCCCGAAACCGAAACCTCCGCGCCGCCGACCGTTAGCGAACTTCCCGCCTTTTTGACCGAAGGAACCGCGCTCGGCGAACCGACCGACGCGCCCGAAAGCGACAAAGTCGACGCGCCGCGTCGCGAATCGCTCGCCGACAAAGAAGAAACGGAACGCCGACTCGAACAAGAATACGCCGATTGGGTCAAAAAACAAAAAGCGCGACAAAAAACGCTCGACAAAACGCCGCGTTACCTCCAGCCGATCTCCAACGACGGCGACGTCTTCAAAGACCCGAACGGCCCCTTCGCTCGCCAAGAACGCGAATCGTCGTTCATTCGTCAAGTAACCGCCGCCGACCTCGGAATGATGAGCGACGAGGAATACTCGCGCGAACTTTACGATTGGGAAAAGGAGCAACCGACGCCGATCGATTGGTCGAAATACGCCCTTTCCGTCGACCGAATCCGCGGTTGGCTCGGAATGGGCCCGGACGAACGCGCCGCGCTCGAGTACATGCGCCAAGCTTGCGAAAAACAAAAGGAATATTACCAAACGAAAGAACCGAAACTGCTCAAAGAAGCCGCCGTCCTTTACGAACGCGCCGCCGAACGTTGGCCGGGCCCGGCCCTCAAACCGCGCCGCGACTTCTCGAAACAAGAAAACGTCGGCGAATACGGAACGCTCATCGAGGAAGACGGGCTCTTCTTCGCCGGCGAATGTTGGTTCTTTTACAAAGATTACAACCGCGCTCTCGTTTGTTTTCGCGCTCTTGTAAAGACTTACGCCAACTCGATTTACAAAAACACGGCGATGAAATGCCTCTACTACATCGGCTGTTATTGGACCGAATGTTCCGAAGAATCGACCGGCCCGAGCGTCAACTTGACCGAAAAAGACAAGCCGCGTTTCAGCTCCTTCGCCGGAGCGCAAAAAGCGTTCGAAACCATCTTCCTCAACGACGCTTCCGACTCCGGGCTCGCGCCGGCCGCCTTGTTCGCGTTGGCAAACGCTCACATGCGACGCGGCGTCAACCAAGGCGACGGAGCGTTCGCGACCGCCGCGCAATATTACAAACAACTTTACGAGTTCTACC
>JAFSFF010000267.1 GCA_017435375.1 Thermoguttaceae bacterium | reverse complement strand
TTCCGCCTTTTGATAAACGACCCAAAGGAGTTCGCTCAACGCGTCCGACGCGTCCTCGACGAGCGTCAAATAGCCGCCGTCGTCCGAAAATTCGCCGAGCGTTCGAGCGACGCGCGCCCGAAAAAGCGTCTCGGCGACGCGCCCCAGTTCGGCCAACGCGCCGTTCAACGCGTCGGCGTCGCCGGTTCGCTTCGCCTCGACGGTTCGCGTCAACGCGGCGCAAATCGGATTTTCGCCGTTCGCCGCGTCGACGTTCGTTTTTTCCCGTTCGCTCAACGTTTTACTTCCAAAGCGCGTCGAGTTCGGCTTCGTCGGAAACCGGTTCGAGAACGTCGGTCGGTTGAAGCGCCGTCGAACGTTCGTTCGTTTCCTCTTGATAAACGTTCGTTTGCGCGGTCAGCTCGTCGATCTCCTCTTGCAAAACGTCGAGCGCGGCGCCGAGTTCGCCGACGTCGACTCCCTCGATGTTCGCCTCCATCGACGCGAGTTCGGCGTTGACCGCCGCCAAATCCTTCGCGGTTTCCAGCTCCTTCAGACGGCCCTCCAACTTCGCTACGGTCAGCTCCATCTCGCCCTTTTTCTTGGCCATTTGTTCGGCGACGCCGCGCAAACGCTCGAACGTCGCTTTCTTTTGGTCGGCGATCGACTGTTTTTGTTTCAAATCCGCGTTCCAACGATCGAGCGTCGAATACACGTCGACGGCGGAAACCGTTTTACCGCCGAACGTTAACCCGATTTTCCTCTGTTGGTCGGTCAACGCGTCGCGCTCGCTCGGACTCGGAAGCCCCGCTTCCTTCGCGGCGGTCGCCAACGCTTTCATCGCCGCCTCCAACTTCGCGACCGCCTCTTGTTCGCGCTCCCAAGCGAGTTCGAGCGTTCGAGCGTCGACTCGATACTTGCGCGCTTGCTCGTCGAGCCGTCCGATTTTCGCCTTCGTTTCGGAAATCGCCTTGCTCGCTCGCGCCGCGGCGGTCGCGCGGTCGATCTTTTTCGACGTCCGCGCCGCTTGCTCCGACAAAAACCCGAATTGCCAAACCGCGATTCCGACGACGACCGCCAAAATCCCCAACGTCGCTAAAATATTTTTCGCCATTTTTCCCTCTTTCCCTATTTCCTTTTTTTCTTCCGTTTAAAGCGCCGTTTCGACGTTCGCCGCGAACGCGCTCGACGATTCCGCGTCAAACTCGGCGGCCGCCAACGTTTCGCAATACGCCGCCGTCGACTCGCGCATCGACTCCAACGCCGCGCAAGCGAACGGAAATTCGACGACCAACAGGAGCCCGACCGCCAACGCGCAACGGTTCGCGACGCCGCAAAAACGCTCGACCGCCGCTTGCCGCTCGACGCGCCGAACGGTCGCCGCCGCGCTCCGTCGAACGACCGTCTCCCAACGGTCGCGCAACGCGTCTTCGGGCGTTTCGTTCGTTCGTTTTCGTTCGTTCATTTCCAACGTCTCCTTCGCGTCGCCGCGTCCGGCTCCGCTTCTAATATAAAGGACGACGCGAAACGCCGCCGCTCCGGGTAAATTCGCTAAAAAAAGAAAAAAAATCGAGAAAATCGAGAAAAATTTTCGTCGCATCTCTTTCCGGTCGCCGCCTTAACCGCGACGACGGACGAAACGCCCGACGCTTCCTTGACGGCGTTTCCGCGGCGACGGCCGCCCCGTCGGTCGCGCGCCGTCCGTTTCTCGCCGTCGCGACGTAAAAAAAACGCCCGACCGCGCAAGAACGGTCGAGCGTTTTCTATTTCAAGCCCCGACGTTCGTTTCAGGAAACGAAATCGGCGATACGGTCGAACGCCTCTTTCAGGTTCTCCATACTCGCGGCGAACGAAGCGCGAGCGTACCCCTCGGCGCCGAACGCGCTCCCCATCACCGTCGCGACCTTCTTTTGTTCGAGAAGCGCCATACACCAATCTTGGCTCGTCTCGACCTTGACGCCGTCGTATTCGCGCCCCAAGAACTTTTGAATGTTAAAGAACGCGTAAAAAGCGCCGCCCATTTTGCCGCAGGTCATTCCCGGAATTTCGGCGATACGGCCGGCGACGTAGTCGCGGCGCTTTTCGAACTCGGCGCGCATCGCGTCGACGCAGCTTTGATCGCCGGTAACGGCGGCCAAAGCGGCGTATTGACTGACGCTGCACGGGTTCGACGTTTCTTGACTTTGCAAGCTCGCCATCTTCTTCGAAACGTTTTCCGGCGCGAGCGTCCACCCGACGCGCCAACCGGTCATCGCGTAAGTCTTGCTGACGCCGTTAATAACGATCGTTCTGTCGGCCAAGCCTTCGCGCAACGTCGGGAAACTGGCGAACGGCGCGCCGTCGTACACCAAGCGTTCGTAAATTTCGTCCGAAACGACGAAAAGGTCGTTCTCGATCGCAATATCGGCCAACGCTTCCAATTCGGCGCGCGTGTAACAGGAGCCGGTCGGGTTCGACGGACTGCAGAGAAGAAGCATCCGCGTTTTCGGCGTGATCGCGGCGCGGAGCGCTTCCGGCGTCAGTTTGAAGTCGTCCTCTTCGCGAGTCGGGACGATCACCGGAACGGCGCCGGACAACTTGATCAGTTCGGCGTAGCTAACCCAATACGGCGCCGGCAAAATCGCTTCGTCGCCCGGGTTCAACGTGCAGAAAAAGGCGTTGTGGAGCGAGTGTTTCGCGCCGTTCGAAACGACGATTTGCGACGGTTTGTATTCGAGCCCGAACCGCGCGAAGTAGTCGGCGCAGATCGCTTCTTTCAGCGCCGGGATACCGCTGGCGACGGTGTAGCGCGTGTGCCCGGCGTTCATCGCGGCGACCGCGGCTTCGCAAATGTGTTTCGGCGTGTTAAAGTCCGGTTCGCCGACGCTCAAGTCGACGACCGTTTCGCCCTTCGCCTTCAACTCTTTCGCTTTCGCGGACATCGCGAGCGTCGCGGACGGTTCCATTCCTTGAACGATTTTAGAAAGAGCGATCGCCATTTTCTCGACTCCTCAAACTTGCCTTTTTTGCGTATTTTTCCTCGTCGACGTTTTCCAAGCGCCGGAAACGCCGGAACGCCGAGTAAATCTTACTTATTATACTCGCGGCGGCAAAATTCGCAAGGAGGCCGTTTGACGCCTCAAGAAAAAAAAGCCCTCTCGCTCAAAAAACAAGAAAATTTCTCGTTCAAGAGTTCGAAAGGGCTAATTCGCCGTCGCAACCGCCGCGTTCGTTCGGCGCCGCTTATTTTTTCCAGTCGGGCGAAACGTACTCGACTTCGACGATCGAATGCAACCCGCCGCGCGGCGTGAACTCGGCGGTCAGCTTCATATAACGCGGCTTCATCGCTCCGGCCAAGTCGTCGAGAATACGGTTCGTAACGCGTTCGTAGAAGATTCCCTCTTGACGGAACGCTTGCAGGTAGAGCTTCAAACTTTTCAGTTCGACGCAAATTTTATCGGGGATAATCTCGAACGTCAGCGTTCCGTAGTCCGGCTGGCCGGTTTTCGGGCAGAGCGACGTGAATTCCGGCGCGACGTGCGTGATTTTATAGTCGCGGTTCGGGTACGGGTTGTCGAAAAATTCCAGCATTTCCGGGGACGGGTTCGACGTTTGCACGAACGACATATTTCGGCTCCTTTTCGCTATATTTTTCAAGAAAGCGTCGACGACGCCTTTGCTTTGTCATTAATATTAGCGGCGAACGTTTAAATTTCGACTCAAACGCCGCCGCGCGGACGCATCGCGACGATCTCCTCGACGAGCGCGCCGTAGTCCTCCGCTCCGTTCGAGCGCGGATCGTAGTCGAAAATCGACTGTCCGAAACTCGGCGCCTCGGCCAAGCGAACGTTGCGCCGAATTTTCGTTTCAAAAACAACCGCGTCGCTCCAAGGCGACTCCGCGCCGCGCTCGCTCGTCATAAACGCTCGCACGTCGCCGGCGACCTCCTTCGCCAACGAAGTGCGGCCTTCGAACATACACAACACGACGCCGGAAACGCGCAGTTTCGAGTTCAAACGCTTCGAGACCAACTCGATCGTTTGCAAGAGTTTGCTCAACCCGTGCAGCGCGAGAAAGTGCGGTTGAAGCGGAATAAACACCTCTTCGACGGCGGAGAGCGCGTTCAACGTCAAAACGCCGAGCGACGGAGGGCAGTCGACGATAATATAATCGAATCGCATATCGTCGGCGGCGATTTTGTCTCGCAAAATCATTTCGCGTCCGAAAACGCTCGACAACTCGAAATCGGCGGCGGCTAAGTCGAGGTGCGCGGGAACCAACCAAAGATTCTCCGCGACCTGTCGCCGAACGGCGGCAAGCGGCTCGTCGTTGACCAACACGTCGTAAACCGACGGAAATTCTTTCTCGAACGTAACGCCGAAATGAAGCGTCGCGTGCGCCTGCGGGTCGAGGTCGATCAACGCGACCTTCGCTCCGGACGCGGCCAACGCGGCGCTCACGTTCACCGCCGTCGTCGTTTTCCCGACGCCCCCTTTTTGATTCATCACCGCGATCGTTCGCATTTTTCGCTCCTTTCGATCCGCTCTACCGACGTCAAAATCCGTTCCGTCGGGCGCCGTCCGCTCGACGCGAATCCCCAAAACGCGCCGCGCTTCGAAGACTCGACGTCGACAGTATAATCGAAACGCCGCCAAACCGCAAGACGGACGCGTAAAATTTTTTCAAGTCGCGCGTCGACGGTCGGCGACGAAAGCGGCGCGAACCGATTATGCCGATTTTAACAAACGGTTGCAATATTCCAAATCATTTTCTTTATTTTCTCTATATTTTCCATCTTTCTTATTTTAACATCGTATCGTATTGCCGAGAATTTGTTATAATAATATTTGCTTGCGGCGCGATATATTTCTTCAACGTCGCGGGCTTAAGCGATTCTCGGCTAGAAATTTTTCGTCGTAATCGTAATATAACGTCAAAATGAGTGAAGCTAGGCAAGACGTCGGGCCGATAATAATCGACAAGGGGGTTCCAGTTTCGCACCGCTCGCGACTCCGGAAGCCGCCGAGTTCGGCGACGAACCTCAAAAACCGTGTTAAAATTAAAAATCACGACGTAAATTTGACATTTTTTCTCGAACGCGACGCGATAATCCGTCGTTCGAGCGCAACCTTCGCCGCAATCCGTCTTGGGTCGATGAAAAAAAGTCGGCGGTTCGGCGCTTCCAACGTCGAAGGGTATATTGTCAAAGCGCGCAAAATAGACAAATCGCGAAATTTAGCGAAAGCGGCCAAGTTTCGAACAAATTTCCGCCTCGACGGCGCGCGACGTCGAACGTTGAATTGGAGATAACGCGTTTTACACGCATGGAGACGGTTCGTCCGTTAGAAATCGATGGAGGTTAAAATGAAAAGAATTGTTGGGGCGGCGCTGTTATTCGCGGCGGCTTTGCTGATCGCGCCGCTTGAACAGGCGCAGGGCGCTTGGTGCGGCGCGGCGTCTTATCGTTGGTGCCGGCCGCGCGCGTGCGAGTTCACGACGCAAAGCTGCACGGTGATGAAGACCTGCCGTAAAGTCGTATACGAGCAAGAGCAAGTCGTTTGCTATCGGACGTCCTTCCAAAAGGTTCCGGTTACGCGCCGCGTTCTTTGCACGAAGTACGTTCCGGAAACGCGCGTTCGCGAAGTTCAATACACCGTCTGCCGTCCGGTTTGGGAAAATCGCCAAAAGACGGTCGCCCGCACGGTGAACCGCACGGTTTGGCAAAACTGCCAAAAGCAAGTTCCGTACACCGTCTGCAAGCCGGTCTACGAACAACGCCAACGTCAATATACCGTTTGCAAGCCGGTTTGGGAAACCTGCCAAAAGCAAGTTCCGTACACCGTCTGCAAACCGGTTTACGAACAACGCCAACGTCAATACACCGTCTGCAAGCCGGTTTGGGAAACGCGTCAAAAGCAAGTTCCGTACACCGTCTGCAAACCGGTTTACGAACAACGCCA
>JAFSFF010000266.1 GCA_017435375.1 Thermoguttaceae bacterium | reverse complement strand
GCTACTGTTCGTAATGCGACCGGCGGCAAGCTCGATTTCTTTAGATTTCCGAAGATTAGAGCGATTCTCGATTACGCGCCGACGATTGAAATCGCCGACGGACAATTTATCGCCTTCGCCGACTGTTCGTTGACCGCGCGACCGCATCCGATTTACGTCGGGTATTTAAGTCGTTTGAAGGGATACGGTTACGTTGACGCGGAAAAAAGCGGGCTCGACGCGAATTTCGCGCTCGGCGACTTGTTGCAAACGACCTCGTTCGGTTTCGATAAAGACGTTCTTTTCCCGAAAAAAGATGAAAACGCCGCCGAGAAAACCAACGCTAACTCGAACGCCGCCAACGTTTTGCCGATTCGAACCGACTTCCCGGACGCCGGCGTCTTGATTTGCCGTCCGAACCCGAACGCGACCGGAAAATACTTCGCGATCGGCCTTAAAGCCGGGCATAACGCGGAGTTGCACAATCATAACGACGTCGGGTCGTACTCGCTGATTCTCGGCGAAAAGGGCGCGAAGCCGGGAACGAGCGCGTTTATCGTTCGCGACCCGGGCGGCGAAACCTATACGGCGCGGACGTTTAGCTCGCGGCGGTACGAGGGCCAGCTGCTCAACTCCTTCGGACACCCGGTTCCGCGAATCGCCGGAACGTTGCAAAAATCCGGACGCGACGCGCAAGGCAAGGTCGTCAAAGAGTTTAGCGACGCCGTCGACCGCTTCGAAATCGACTTGACGTCGGCTTATCCGGTGAAGACGCTCGCCTTGGCGAAGCGCGTTTTCGAATACCGCCGCGGCGAGAACGCAAATTCCGGCGGCGTCGAGATTTGCGATTTGGTCGAGTTCAAGTCGGGGGAAAAGGGAGCGTTCGAAACGGCGGTCGTTTCATTCGAGAAGATCGAAGCGTTGGAGACGACGCAACCTTCGACAACGCTTCGGTTCAAAGTCGGCTCCGCGACGCTGACGGTCGCCGCGACGGACGGAGCCGGAAACGCGCTTCCGCTCCGCTTCGAGACGAAAATCGTCGGCGAAAACGACGCGAGCGTTCCGAAGAAGCCGACGCGCTTGGCGCTGATTGTCGACGGCGACGTCGAGAAAGCGACGATTCGACAAACGTTTGACGCGCAATGAGTTGCGATTGATGCGAGATCGGCGTTTCGGTGAACGACGCGACGTCGCGGAAAGAAAAGGCTTTTAAACGTTCGTTCGGCTTGCGCGATACTTTGGCGTTAAGGAGTCGGACGGCGTTTCATATACTTCGAGAAAGGCTAAGAAATGTTGAAAACGTTGAAGTTAAGTAAAGCGTTGGCGGCGTTTTGCGTCGCTCTTGGGACGGCGACGGCGGCGTCGACGCTTTTCGCGGCGGAGTCGCGGACGGTCGAGTCGCCGGGAAAAGTCGTTAAAGTTGACGTAACAGTCGACGATTACGCGAGTTACAAGCTGGCGTTCGACGGCGCGAAGGTCGTCGGCGAATCGCGGTTGGGGATTGGTTTCGGGGCGTCGCGACTTGTCGGCGAGTCGAGCCGAAACGTCGACGAAACTTGGACTTGCGCCGTCGGGAAGCGTTCCGTTTACGTCGACCGCTGCGTCGAAACGACGTTTGAGCTGCAAGAAGTCGCCGAACCTAAACGCAAGTGGAATATCGTGTTGCGCGCTTACGACGACGGCGTCGCGCTCCGTTACGTCGTTCCGAAGCAGGACGGACTCGACGAATTGACGCTCGACGTCGACGAAACCGAATTTGCGTTCGGCGCAAACCTCGATTGTTGGGCGACTTACTATCCGAAGTACAATACGTCGCAGGAGGAGTTCTTCCTTCGCAAAAAACTCTCGGACGTTAAGCCGGATTCCTTCGTCGGTATGCCGTTAGTCGTTAAAGGGGAAGGCTTTGTCGCCGCGCTGACCGAAGCCGACTTGCTCGACTGGGCCGGAGCGCAGTTCGCGTCGTCGACGCAAAACCCGACGACGATTAAACTTCGGTTGACGCCGCGCGACGATAAACGCGGCGCCGTCGTTTGCCGTCCAGAAGCTAAGTCGCCTTGGCGCGTCGTTTTGCTTGGGAAAAAGCCGGTCGATTTGATCAATAACTCCGGAATCGTCGAAAACGTTGCGACTCCGTGTAATTTCGACGCGTCTTGGGTCGAGCCCGGGAACAGCGCTTGGGACTGGTGGGCGCCGAAAAACGGTCGCGAGATTTCGAACGCTAAGATTAAGGAATTCATCGACTTCGCGGCGTCGATGGGGTGGGAATATTTCACGCTCGACGCCGGTTGGGAACGGAAGCCGGGCGAGTGGAGCGACGATTTGTCGCAAGTTTTTCGCGACGGCGTCGACGTTCCGGCTTGCGTCGAATACGGGAAATCGAAAGGCGTTCGCCTCTTCCTTTGGTATCACGTCGACCCCTTAAAGAAAGCGGGCGTTCGCAGGACTTTAGAGCGTTGCGCGAAGTGGGGCGTCGCGGGCTTGAAAATCGACTTTATGGACTCGCACTCGCAAGAAACCGTTCAATGGCTGACCGAAACTTGCCGAATCGCGGCTGAAAATCGACTTCTTGTCAACTATCACGGCATGTATAAACCGACCGGGATGACGCGGACGTTCCCGAACCAAATCATCCGCGAAGGCGTCCGCGGAAACGAGTACAATCGCTGGTCGGCGCTGACGTCGGAACACCTTGCGACGCTGCCGTTTACGCGTTGTATGCTCGGCCCGGCCGACTTTACGCCCGGCGGCTTTTTGAACGAACATCCGGAGACGTTTAAGAAGGTCGACGCGTTGCCGGACGGTTCAACGTGTCATACCGTCGGAACGCGCGCTCGCGAACTGGCGCTCTGCACGATTTACGACTCGCCGCTGCGCACCCTTTGCGACCTGCCGAGCGTTTACGACGGGAAGCCGGGGCTCGAATTTTTGCGCGAACTCCCGACCGTTTGGGACGATACGACGGCGCTCGACGGCGAAATCGGCGAATTTGTCGTTATGTCGCGTCGGAGGGGCGAAGTCTTTTATTTGTCGGCGCTTACGAACGATGAGGCGCGCTCCGTCGACGTGCGACTCGATTTCCTCGAAGACGACGTCGAGTACGAAGCGACGATTTACGCCGACGCGCCGGAAACCGATTCGGACGCGAACGCGATTTCGATAACGACGCAAACGTTCAAAAAAGGCGACTTGGCGACGTTGAAAATGGCGCGCGACGGCGGCTGGAACGCGATTTTTAAGAAACTCGCGAAATAGACTAGGCGAAGCGCGTTTGAAAAGACGCAACCCTTGCGACGACGGGAGAACGTTTAGCGACCGTCGCCGCGAATCGGGGTTGCGTCTTTCGGCGTTTTTTGATATAATATCTCGAAACGACGCGGAGAAAAGGAAAGCAAGCGTCGAATATAAGTTTGTAAATAAAACGAGTTGCGTTTGTTGCGAAACAATGAAAACGATGAGCGAAACGAGAGGAAAGGGCGAGGGAAACGGCGGCGAGAAAACGAACGTCGGAAAGAGACGCGGTTGGAGGCGGCGTTTCGTCGTCGCCGTTTTGGCAAGTTGTTTTGGCGGAACGGTTTCCGGCGTGTCGGCGTTCGATTTTAAGATTCCGCTGCCGACGATCGTCGACGCTTTTAAGAAGGACGTTCCGACGAACGGAGCGGACGGAGAGGCGAACGAAACGGACGCTTACAACGCGGAAAACGACGCGGCGTCAACGGCGCCTCCTTCGACGTTCGCGATTGATTTAAGTCCTTCGTTTACAAAGTTTCTTCCTTATTCCGTCGCGCTTGGAAAGGTCGTCTGCGAGTCGAATTTTCCACTCGACGAAACGGCGGGCTTGCAGGCGGAAATCGTTTGTTTGCAGAACGATTTGGTCGGGTATCTCGGCGTTCCGGAGTCGACGGAGAAGATTTCGCTTTGCCTTTTTCGCGACCGAACTTCTTATATCGCTTTTATTTGCGAGTTTTTTCCCGGCGCTCCGACCAACCGTCCGGCGCTTTACGTCAAGGAACCGGGGAAACCGGGCGTTTTGATGGTGCGTCGCGACGAAAAGATGATTTTGAACGTGCGGCACGAGATGGTTCACGCTTATCTAAACGCCGCGCTTAGGAACGTTCCGATTTGGATCGACGAAGGGCTGGCGAAGTATTTCGAGACGCCGCCGGGCGAACGCGGTTTTTGCAATCCTTTTTTAGAAAAGGTTGAAAGCGACGCGACGTCGTTTTTTGCGTCGCCGCCGTCGTTGTCGCGACTTGAGAAATTGTCGCGGGTCGATCAGATGCGGATTCGCGAATATCGCGAGTCGTGGGCTTGGACGCACTTTTTGATTCATTATTCGCCGGAGACGCAACGCGTGTTGGCGCTGTACTTGCGTTCGTTGCGTCCGGAAGCGCAGGTGGGAATTTCGACCGAAGAGGCGATTCGTTTGCAGAAGGACGCGCCGATGAAGCGATTGTTGGAACGTTACGTTCCGGACTACAAAGCGAAATACGTCGAGCATTTTCGCGGATGGACGGAGCGACGCGACGCGTACGAGAACGGGCGAACGACGGAGTAAAGAGAACGTCGGCAAAATTTGAAATTTTTGAAATTTTCCCTCTTGCGCTTTGTCGTTTTGACGTTATAATAAATTTGTATTCGGCGTAGAATGTAAGCGACGCTTCTTTGCGCTTCGTTTGATTCTTGTTCGAGCGCCTGTGGCGCAATTGGATAGCGCATCGGTCTTCGGAACCGAGGGTTGGGGGTTCGAATCCCTTCAGGCGTGTTTTAAAGGTTTTCCTAGCGTTGCTGGGAAAACCTTTTTTATTGCTTAAACCCTTGTTTTACGGGGTTAAGTGAAATTGGCGTTCTTTTTCGAGACGCTAGGGAACGAGCAAGACGCCGCTATTTTCCCTTATTTTTCTTCAACAGCGCAACCGGTTTCGCAACCTCTTTTGAAATTTCCAAAAGTGGTTGCCATCGGTCGCGCGTTTGTTTTTTCGGCGGACGTCGTCGGGCGCGCGTTCGGTTTTTCGCGTGTCGGGAGCGTTCCGGCGGCGCGGTCGTATTCCGCTTCCAGAATGTGGAGGTAATGGTCTTGCGCCGTCGCCGTCGAATGACCGATCCACTCCCGTTCCGCGATTTGGCCGAACTCGCGAAAAATTTCGTTCGCTCGACTCGATCGCATATTCTGAATCAGGCGCTCCCAAAGGGGAAGGCCCGCGTAAAAAACGACCCGTTCGATTCGCTTGCGGAGCGTGTTCGGGTTTCGGTTCCGCGCGATCACGTACCGACTTTCGCTCTCCGGAACCAAGTCCCAAAGCGCTTCCAACTCCGCCCGCAACTCCGGGAAAAGCGGGATAATCCGCGAAGGTCGACCGCAACCCGCCGTCTTCGGCGAGTGAACGAGCATTCGCCCGGTCGCGAAATCGACGTCGCGCCACTCGACGCAAAGCGCCTCCGACTTGCGCAGGCCGCCGATTCGGTACAACGCGATCAGCGTTCGCGTCTCTTGGTCGCTCGACGCTTCCAAAAGTCGCGAATACGTCGCGCGGTCGACGAACGTCTCTCGACTCTTGTTCTTGAACGAACCGCGCTTCACGCCCTTAAACGGCGACGAGGCCAGAAGTTCCGTCTCGACCGCCCACGAGAAAACCCGCGAAACGTCCCGAACGACTCCGGCGCGCGTCGCCTCCGCGTATTTGCGGTCGAGCGCCGCGATCAGACGCAACGCGTCCGATTTCGCAAAGGTCGAAACGTCGCGCGAACGCTCGAAAAGCTCGAAGAAAATCGCCGCCGAGCGCGTTTTGTTCCGGAAGGTGATCGGACGCATCGCCGAATCTTCCGCCCGGAAATACGCGTCGAACAACTCGCCGAGCGTCAAGCGAATTTCCGGTTCGAGCAGACCCGCGCTCTCAAAACGCTCGCGCAAGTCGACTTCCATCGACTCGAGCCAAGCGTAAGTTCGCCGGTCGACGTTCGAGCCGGTCGTCAACGCGACGACGACCTTTTCGACGACGCGACAAATTTCCTCCGCGAACGACCGCGAATATTTCGCCCCCAAAAAGAGACTCTTCCGCTTGCCGTTCAAATAAAATTGGATAACGAACGCGCTTTCGCCGCGTCGTTTTCGTTCCTGCAAACTGGCCATATAGTATCCTTTCTTTCTTTTTTCTTCGGCGCGTTTGCGGAAACGGTTGCGCCGGTATCTTATCGCCGCGCCGCGACGACGTCAAGAGGTTCTTTTATTTTTCGCCGTTCACCCAAGCGACGATCGCGCGGCGTCCGAAAAGCCAACGCTCCCCGACGCGGCGGTGCGGCAACCCCTCTTCCGCGACCATCTTGCGAACCGTCTCTTTCGAAACGCCGAGGAAGAGCGCGACTTGCTCCATATTCATTATTTCCAACTCGCGAACGTCGTCGCGGCGCGCCTTCTTTTCGGCGGCCCGGCGCGTCGCGTTCAAGTCCGTTTCGCTCCGCCGTTTCGACGGGATTTTCAAGCCGTTCGTCATTCTTTATTCTCCTTGCGACGCCAAGCGATAAAGCGCCGCCGCTCTTTGCGAGTTCTCTTTTTTGATTCTGTCTTCGACGATAAATTCCGATTCTAAAAGCGTTTGCAAAATTTCGTCGCGAGCGCGCTTGCCGAGTCGCGAAAAGCGGCGAACGAAATCGGCCCGCCAAAAATAACCTTCGTTCAACCCTAAAATCCAGCGTTTCGCCGCGACGATGTTCTTTTGCTCCTCGCTCTCGACGATCTCCTCGCCGAGAAGACGCCGGAAAAGCGCCGTTTCGTAACGCGAAAGCGCGACCGCGCCCTCCGCGCAAGCGAGGTCGACGCGCAACGTCGACTCGTTCGGGCCGAAGCGCGACGCCGCGAAAATCAACGCGTACTTCCGCGCCTTCTCCGCGACGCGCCCTAAAAATTCGCATAAGCCGCCCGAATCGTTTTCCGCCGTCTCCCGCATCGCCGGTTCGACTTCCGCCGTTTCGTACTCGTTCAAGCGGTCGAACGCGTCGCGTTCGTAAGGGACGTCGAAGAGCGTCGGCGTCTCGAACTGTTTGCAGTCGCGAAACGCGCTCCAAGCGCCGACGCGTTCGAGCAAAAGCGCCGACGGTTCCGCGAAATAGGACTTCCGCGAGTCGTCGAACGACAAAACGCGTTTCGGCGAATATTTGCGCCCGGCGACGAAAAGCGTTCGCGCGACGAAACCGTTCCGCAACAGCGCGCCGGTGATCGCGTCCCCGAAGTCGCGATAGTTCGTCGTTCCGTAAACGGTAAGGAACGGATACGCGGCGCTTTTCGCTTCGCCTTTTTTCTTCGAGTCGAAGTCGGCGGCGACGACGCGCGGCGAGTAATACGGCGACTTCGCGTTCGAAAAAAGTTTCAGCATCTCCGAAACGATGAGGAAACGGTTCGGGCCCGCGTTTAACGTCGTCGTTTGCAACTCTTGCCCGAACTCGTCTTGTTGGAGCAAAATTTTCTTTTGCGCGCAAATCATATTTTGGAGCGCTTGCGCCGACTCGAACCGCTCGACGACGCAACCGCCTAAGTCGACCGCCGACAAGAGTTTCGCGTTCGTTTCCCGCGCCGCGTTCTTGCCGCTCGACGCGCCGCCGAGTCCGACGACGTAAAGGTTTGGCGTCGTCGCGCCTCGGTCGGACGTCAGCTTGCGCCCGATCAGGAAGGAGACGAGCGCGAGCGCGCCCGCGAACGCCAATTCCGGTTGGACGCGAATCGAGTTCGCGTTCGTGAAGCGCTGGACTTCTTCGAGAAGCCCGCCGCACTCGAACAACTCGGGCGGAAAGGGAACTTCGTCGGGCGTTTCGCGGTCGGCGTCGCGACGCTCCGACGCGTTGGGAGTCGCCGCGTTCGGAACCGGGGCGGGGAATTGGGGCGGCGTTTCCGACGGCGCGTCGTCGGACGTTTCAACGCTCGGCGAGTTCCCGAGCGCGAAGGCGAGCGTCGCGGGCTCCGCCGTTTGCGCGGTCTCGTCGTCGAACCGCTCTTTCCAATTCTTCGACGCGGCGCTTAGGTCGTTGTCGAAGTCCCGCGCGGCGACGAACTGGAGCGGCGTGTACGTTCGTTCCGCTTCGAACGGCGGCGCGTTCGTCGACCAACAGTAAAACATTTCCGTTTCGCGGTCGAGGGACGCGGAAACGCCGTCGCGCTTCCCGGGCCGACGCCAATATTCCTTGCGCGCGTCGCTTCCGACGAGCGTCCAACCGTCGGCCAAGAGGCTTTCGCGGACGACGCCGCGTTCGCGAAGTTCGTCGGCGACGTCGCGACCGGAGTAAGAGGAATAAGCGGCGGAACGCGCGGCGGGAACGGACGGTTTCGCTTGCGCCGGAGCGTCGCGGTAGTTATCGCAAAGTTGGGCGACTTCGAAAAGCGCGTCCCGCTCTTCGCGCGTCAAAACGGGGAGCGCGTTCCAAGCGCCGCGTTCGAGCGAGTAACCCGGCGACGGCGAGACGAGGCAGATTCCGCCCGCGCCGCGCGTTTCGATCGTCGTTCCGACGAAGCGTCCGTCTTTGCCGCGCGCGATTTTCTTTCCGCCGACCGTTATTTCGCGAACGTCGGGCCCGACGGCGACGGAAGCGCCGAAGTCGCGACGCGCCAACTTGCGGTTCCCGTCGACCGGGCCGTCGACTCGGTAAATTAAGTGTTTGCCGCCGCTTTGCGTTCGCTCTTGGAGGCAGGAGCGGACGACGTCGAACAGCCCGTTTTCCGCCGCGAGCGCGCAAAAGTCGTCGAACGCGACCGCGCCGAAATCGAAGTCGATAATTTCGAGGTTCCCCGACGTCGCGCCGCAGACGACGCAAAGCGCGTCCGCTTCGTCGAACCCGAACGTTCCGGTCGCGAATTGGTCGCAATACCGCTTCCAGAAGCCGATCGGGCGTTTTTCGGCGAGCCGGGCCGGGAGGACGTTCAAGCCGAGCGCGCGGAGCGCGGGAATTTCGACGGCGGCGTTAAAAATCGGCGAAGTCATCGTCGTCTTTCGCTAAAAGGATTTGGGCGTTTTGGAAGTCGGAAGCGTCGTAATAGTCGAAACTTTCGTTCGAACTCGTCGCGACGGGCGCGCCGCAACGGGCGCAAACGATTCGGGTCGTCGTCGCGCCGCGAAGGTAACGGAACGACTGTTTTTCGCGCGGCGTCGCGGCGCAAGTCGCGCAAGTCAAGCCGAGCGGGTTGTCGGTTCGCGGCCAAGCGGTCGCGGTCGGGGGCGATTCCGTTTCGACGGAAACCAGTTCGGGCCAACTCTTTTCGCCCGCTTTCTTCGCGGCGGGACGATAGCGAACCGCGACCGGGCGCGCGACTCCGACCGTTCGGATCACGTCGAGCGCTTGCTCCGTCGAGACGGGAATCGGGCGAATCGGGCTCCGCTTGGCCCACCATTCCGCCGCCTTGCGCCGCGCGAAACCCGAATGCGAAAAGCAAAGGAACTCGGAAATCTTCGCGCCGCTTTCGACGCGATAAACGACCATTACGCTCGGCTTGCTTCCGCGTTTCGGGTGGTAAATATAGTCGACGCGCTCGACTTTTTCGCGAAACTCCGGACGCGACGCGCCCGAACTTCCGCCGCCGAAACCGCCGAAATCGCCGCTTCCGGGCCCTTCGCTCGTCAAAATCGCGGCGTCGAAATCGGCGTCTTCGTCGCAACGGCTAGCGAGCGGGAACTCGAACCCGCAAGCGGAGCAGAACCGAGGCGAGCCGCTTTGTTCCGCGCCGCAATTCGGGCAGTCGAACGCGTCGTCGGGAGGCGCGACGCGGTAACGACAGTTCGGGCAAACGTCGAGCCCGAGCGGGAAGACGTCGAAGCAACGCGGGCAAGTCGTCGCTTTCGGCTCCTTGTCGACTTGTCCGCGCCGCGTCGGTTTGGGCGCTTTCAACGCGTCGATCGGGCCGAAGCGTCGCATATTCCCGCCGAAGTCGAGAATAAGGCAATTTTCTTTCCCGGGACAAAGTCGCAAGCCGCGCCCGACCATCTGATAATAAAGGCCCGGCGACGCGGTCGGACGCAGGAGCGCGACGCAATCGACGTTCGGCGCGTCGAAGCCGGTCGTTAAGACGTCGACGTTCACCAAGTATTTAAGCGGCGGGAGTTCGTCGCCGAAAAGCGTCGTTTGCGAACGTTTTCCTTGAAAGCGTTCGAGAATCGCGCGGCGCTCGTTTTTGTCCGTCTCTCCGACGACGACCGCGACGTTTTTAACGCCGGTTCGCCGTTCGAGTTCGGCGGCAACCTTTTGCGCGTGCGCGACCGAAAAACAGAAGACGAGAACCGACGCGCGGTTCTTCGTGTACGCGACGAGGTTCCGAACCGCGTTCGCGATCTCTTGGTCGGAGCCGCATTTTTCTTCGACGTCCGCCGTCTTGAACTCGCCGCGTTCGATTTTGAGCGCGTCGAAATCGACGTTTTGCGGCGGCTCTTTCGAAACGAGATTCGAAAGGAACCCGCCGCCGATCAACTCCGCGACGCCGACTTCGTAACAAATTTCGTTCAAAATGTTCTTCGGCCCGCAAACGTCGCCGGAGGTCAAGCGGTACGGCGTCGCGGTCAAGCCGATCGTCGCGAGCGCCGGTTCGACGCGCTTCAAATCGTCGATCAGCGTTCGATACATCCCGCCTTCTTTCTCGTCTTGCGCGGGGATTAGGTGCGCTTCGTCAACGAGCAGGAAGTCGATTTTTCCCGCCGCCGTCAGCTCGTTGACGCGTCGGTAAACGGACTGAATCCCGGCGACCGTAACGTCGGCCCCGTACTCTTGGCGCCCGAGCCCCGCCGAAACGACGCCGACGCCGACGTTCGGCGCCCAAACGCGCAACTTCTCGGCGGTTTGCTCCAACAGCTCTTTCCGGTGCGCGCAAACCAAGACGCGATAACCGCTTTCGACGAAAAGTTTGCAGAGGTTCGCGATAATCGGCGTTTTGCCGCCGCCGGTCGGGACGACGACGCAAGGGTTCGTCGTCTTCGTCTCGATATGCTCGACGACGGCGTTAATCGCGTCGCTTTGGTAATATCGCAGTTTCATCGTCGCGGTTTCTTATTTCGTTTCAAGCGTTTGGTATTTTTGATATTTCGTTTCGCGCCGCTCGAAATAAACGAGCGTTCGCCCTCCTTTAACCGGTTCCGTCAACGACGCGCGAACGTCGGCGACGAGGGAATCGTCGCGCCAAAATCGAGCCGCCGTCAACGCGTCGAAAAGCGCCTTGAACCGGTTGTCGACGTCGACGTCGCGACGGTTCGGCGGCGTTAAAATCAGCTCGACGCCGACGAACGGCCAATCGTCGGGAATCCGAACGCCGCGCGCCAAAATTTCCGCTTCGACGCGCCGGAGCCAAGCGCGATATTCTTCGCTCCGATAAGAGTAAACTTTGCGCCCGCGCGCCGCGACGCAAGAGCGCCAAATCGCGTTCGCCGAGGTCGGGAGCCCGGGAAGTTCGAGCGTCAATCGCTCGTCGTTTGAATAGTTTGTTAATCGTTCCATTTTCTCGCGTTATTTTCGG
>JAFSFF010000265.1 GCA_017435375.1 Thermoguttaceae bacterium | reverse complement strand
GGTTCGCGGCGCAGTAAAGTTCGAGATAAGTCGAACCTTCCGGACGCTTCACTTGGTCGAAGTGCGGGTCGCCGTCGCCGTCGCCGCGTTCCGAGTCGTCGGCGCCGTCCGCGACGTCGTGCGCGTCCTTGGTGTCGGCGATTCCGAGGTCGTGGAAGCTAAGCGTTTCCGTCAAGACGAGGTCGGGACGTTCCATCCCCCAAGCGAGACGGAAGCCGAGGTCGCTCGATTGGTCTTTGATCGACTTAATTTCGCGGCTCGACCATTCGGCGATCAACTCGTTCGCGCGACGGTCTTCGAACGTCGTCGTTTCGACGCCGGAAGCGTCGACGGTCGTAACTTTCGGGAAGTTGCCGTCGGCGTCGCGATAACCGCTCTTTTCGTCGTTCGCCGCGTCTTTGCTGTTGTTGAGCGCGCTCAGGAAGAACGCCGCCATTTGCTCCGTCGGAACGCCGTTGACCGGCGCGAAAAGGAAGCGAATTTCCGGCGCGTCGGTTCCCCAACCGGGGTTGACGCGGGCGTTTCCGTCGGCGTCGGAGTAGGTCGCGCCGATTTCCCAACGGTTGTAACCGTAAGTCGCTTGGCCTTCGGAGTCCGCGATCCAGCCGTTTCCGTCGACCCACCAACCGTCGAACGGCGTCGGGTCGAAGAAGAACGGCGTCATCGTCGCGTCCGGGTCGGCGAAATCGACGACGTTGACGCACCACTGCGCGACGCGCGTCGCGAGCAACTGACGCGAAACGACGGCCTTTTCGTCTTTGCGATTGTCGCCGTTGAACTTCAGTAGGTCGAACGAACCTTCGACGTAGTCGTGCAACAAGTCGCCCGGGTCGACGGCGTCCGGGGTTCCGTCGGCGTCCGTGTCTTCGGTGAACGGCAGTTCGCGGTTGTACAGCGTTCCGGCGTTCATATCTTCGTAAAGGAGCGTCATAACGACGAGGTAAAGCCCGCGCGCCATTTCCATACGCTTGACGAGACCGACGTTGTGCGTTTCGCTGTCGACGACGTCCGCGCTCGAAACGAGGTTGCCGCTATTGTACTCGACGTCGAGCCAGTAGTTTTTACGGGCCAACGCGTTCAGGTCGATCTTCTTCCCGGCGGCGATTTCCGGCGGGAGCATCGCGACCAAGTACGACGTAATTTCCTCGACTTTGTCCTCGAAAACATCCGCGTTCGGCGACTTTTGCAGGTAGTCGTTGATTTCGTCGCCGCCCCAGTTCGGGTCGTCGTCGGCGTAAATTTCCTTCGCTTTGAAGACGCGTTCCAACTCGGCGCGGACGTTGCGTCGAATCAGGTTCTCGAACCCGAACGAACCGCCGCGATAATCGCCGTCTTCGAGCGGCTTGTTTTCCGGGAAAACGAGGCTCGGCGACGGCGTGTCGGAGCTGAGCGTCGTCAGCGCGAGGCGCGCGTCGGCGCGTTGCGCTTCGGCGATCAGGCGGTCGGTTCGCGAAACGTCGTCGGTCGCGCCGTCGAAGAGGTCGGAGTTCAAGCCCAAGTCGTCGACGAGTTGCGACGGCAGGTTCGCCGCGTCGGCGTCGAACGGACGGAGCAGACGTTCCAACATCGGGAGCGAATACGGCGAGTCGGTCCAGCTCAGCCCGTTTTGGCGCGCCCAATACGGGTTGCGCGAGTACTGCGGCGCGTAGGTGTAAATCTGCGCGCCGAGCGGGTCGTACGAGCGGAACGCCGTGTCGGCGAAGTCGAAGCCCGGAACGACGTTCGCGTTCGTCGCCATATCGACGGTCGTTTTGCCGCGCCAAGGGAAGAGCATTTTCGCTTCGCCGACCGTCGCGTCCGCTTCGTTCGCGTCCGAATTCGTCGTGTGATAAAGGCGAATCGGGTCGAAGTAACGGAAGAACTCGTAACGGGTTCCGAACGCGTCGTCCGTTTCGTTTCCGTTGAGGCGGGCGCCCGGTTGCGACGCGTGTTGGTTCGCCAAATCCCAAGTCAGCCCGGATTGGTCGACCGGGCCGGTCGGGTTGTCGCGTTGCGACAGGTTGCGGCGCCAAAGGAGGTTCGACGCGAGCGTCGCGACGTCGTCCGTCGAGCGGCGCGAAAAGACCTTCGACAGCGCTTCGTAAAGGAGGACGTTCGACGTTCCGCGTCCTTCGCCGCGTTGCGCGACCGAAACCGGGACGTTCCAGTCGTCGTTCCAACCGAAGCGACCGGCCAAGCTCTCGGCGTTGAAGAACGGCGAATTGACCGAAGCGCCGCCGCTCAACTCGTTCGCCCAAAATTGCGCCAATTCGTCGACGTAATTATACGGTTGCGACGAATCGGTATAAGCGTTCCCGTCTTCGTCGAAACGGTTCGCGGTTCGGAATTTGTTCGGAAGTTGATCCCAGTTCCCCGCCGTGTTGACGTTGACGCGACCGTCGAGGTCGAGAATCGTGTACGCGAACATCGTCGCGTAGGGCGTCCCGTTTTCGTCGACGCGCACCGGGAGGCCGGACGGAATCCAAATCGCTTCGCGCACGCCGTCGCCGTCCGCGTCGACGTCGTAAGGATTTGCCGCCGGAGCGTTCTGCGCCATCCGTTGAGCGAACGTCTCGACGTCGCCCGAGCCCGGGTTGCCGCCGCCGTAACGCAGACGGTCGTTTCCGCCGTCGAAATTCCAGTGGTCGAGCGGAAGCGGGCGCGGCGTCAACTTGCGAACGAGCGCCGACAACAAAGCGCCGCGCGCTTCGTCGGAATAGCCGCCCGCGTCGTAGGCTTGGTCGTAAATCGACAAAAACGACGGCGAGCCGTAAGCCAACGTTTGGAAGAGCGCCGGACGGTGGAACGACGGCGTAACGCTTTCGTCGCGGTTGTCCAGCAAATCGTGGGTCAAATCGCCGGAGTCGATAAACGGCGCCTGCGCGTAGTTCGCCAAGAAGAGCGTGAAGCGGTCGGCGGCGTTGTACGGCGACGCCAAGCGCGGCGGCTCGAGGTACGCGCCGTTTTGGAACCCGTACGCGACCGGGTAATTAACGGCCCAGCTCGAATCGTCGAAGTAGCGAAGCGAACCGTCGCCTTGGCGTTGCGCGGCGTCGTAGTTCGCGTCGGTCAGGTGCGCCCACATCGAGCGGAAACTGAGCGTCGCGCCCGGGCCGCGACGATACGGAACCAAGTCCGGCGCCGCGGCGTTCGTCCAGAACGCGAACGGAATCCGCAACGCGGAGCCGCTCATTCCGTAAGACTGCGCGAACGAATTAATATCGGAATTGCCGAGCATTTCCGGCGTGATTTGCGCGTCCTTCGCCTCCATCGGCGTGAAGCCGCCGACGCCGGTTCCGGAGTAAACCGGACGATTCAAGCGCGCCGTAACGAGCGGAAGCGATTCGTTGAACGCGTCGACGGCGGCGTCCGGGTCGGCGCCGTTGCGCGCCGCGGCGTCGCGCAGGTCGGCGACGAAGCGTTTCAGGTCGTCGCTCAACTCGACGCGGAAGTGCCAGTTGTCCCAAATTTTATAATTGTTTTGGTCGCCCGCGTCGTCGTAAGCGGACATATAGTAGTGATCGAGCCAATAGCCGCCGTTCCCGGCGTCGGGCGCGACCAGACCGGCGTTCTTGTAGAGCGGCGCGGTCGGGTTCGTGATCACCTTTTCGAGGACGAACGTCGAGGAGCCGGAGACGACGTCGTTCCAAACCGCTTCCGCGTCGGCGTTATCGACGTAATACGCGTCGCTGAACGTCATCACGCCGCCGGAGCGTTCGAAGTAATCCTTAATATCGCCCCAAGAGTGATTTTGCACGTCCGGCGTCAAAACGGCGTAACCGCGATTCGGAAAGATCGCGATATTCGCTTCGAACTGAACCGACGCGTTTTCGCTCGCGCCGGTCGGAACGCCGCTATTGTCGTAGGAGATATTGTACTCTTTCCAGTCGCCGTACATATTTTCGAGGACGCCGAACGGGCCGATCGGGTTGCGCTCGTTGTTCGAGCCGATCAGGACGTTGCGCAACGCGGCGTTAACGTCTTCTTGGGCGGTCGGCGGGAGGTAGCGTTCGGCTTTCGCGGCGTTTTGCGCCGTGTCGGCCATATTCGACGTAATCGTCATAAACGCTAAGACGGAGACGGCGAACATCGCCAAAAGCGTCAAGATTAACAGCAACGCGACGCCGCGCCGTTCGGTGTGGTTTCGACGTTTCATCGTTAAGGTTCCTCGTATGTGCGGCGGTCGACTTTCGCTCGTAAGGAACGAAAATCGCCTTTATGTTTTGCGCTTCGCTTGCCCGGCTCCGCGCGATTTTTTATTCTATCGGTTCGACGGAGACGCCGCCCCGTCGGTTTCGGAAAATTTCCAAAAAATCAAAACGCGCCGACGCCGAAAAAACTCGACGCGTCGGCGCAAAAATTACGTCGTCGTATTTAAAATCGGTTCAACCGTTAAAAGTTGGCCGTCCCGGAGTAAACGCCGATCGCGCCCGGGAAAATCGTCGCCGTAACGGGGAGCCCGTCCGCGACTTTGTTCCCCGTCGCGTCGAAAGTCGGCGTCCAACACTTCGGCGTATTCGGCCCGACGAGCGTCAAGCGCAACGCCGTCGGAATCCCGGACGCGTCCGTATCGACGACGCCGTAATTCGCGATTCGATACCAACGGGCGAACGCGCGGAAGTTTCCGTTCGTCGGAATATCTTCGCGCCCGGTCAGCAAAACGTAGCGCGTCGTTTCGAGTTGTTCGAGCAAGCGTTCGACGTCGAGCGCGTCGAGCGCGACGTTGTTAACGTCGACGCCGCCGGTCAAGTCGAGCGTAACGGCGCCGCCTTGGTAACCGGAGCCTTCGAGGCGCGCGGCGAACGCTTTTTCGTCGCCCGGAACGCGGTTTTCGAAAACGACGACGTCGTAATCGGCCGCGGCGAGCGCGTCTTGCGAACAGTCGTAAAAGTCGCCGGACGCGTTGCGCGGCGCGACGGTCGCGAGCCAAGTGTAACGTCCGCTGAACGGTTGCGTCGCGTTCGGGGCGCCGACGTCGCCGAGAAGACCGTCGGTCGTTTCGACGCGCGGACGATAAAACGTTTCGTCTTCGTCGTTCGCGTACCCGTAAACGAGGTCGTCTTGAAGGTAAAACGCGCGCTCGATATGACGCGGTTGAATCGCCATTCGGTTAAAAGTCGGGTGCGAGACGGTCGGCGCGACGCGGGTGAAAAAGGAGTCGAATCCGCCGGTCGGCGTCGTCGCGAAGAATTCCGGCGGACTGACGCTTTTCGAAATCGGGTCGACGAAGAACGGGAACGTCAAATTCAGGTTGCCGTTCGCTTTCACCGAATTTTCGTTCGTAAAACCGGCTTCAAACCACCAGTTCGCGGGGTTGGCCCAGCCGTTCGCCTTCATCGTTCGCGCGGCGTTGCGACCGAGCGCGGAGGAGTTGTCCGCCTCTTGCATCTGCGACATCCGCAGTCCGCCGAACGGGATCGCCGAGATAACGCCGACCAAGCCGATCGACAAGACCAAAATCGCCGCCATAATCTCGACGAGCGTCATCCCGAAGCGCGTCGAACGCCCGGAAATCGGCGCAGTTTTCCAATTTCGCGTCGTTTTCATCGTTAGCGTCCTCCAATATTGCGCTTCGACATGCGAGCGAACTCGCGGGATTCGTACAAACCGCCGAACGAGTCGCCGACGAGATAGTCGACCGGCGAACTGACCTCGGTCGTCGTAACGAGACCGGAAGTCGGATTGATCGAAACCCAAGCGTTCGTCGAATCTTCGTAGTTCCAAAGGCCGTCTTCGACGAGCGGTCGCCATTCCGTGTCGGGGTCGCTCGGGTCGAGCGGCTCGATTCCAAGCGCGGAGATGCGTTCCCAACGCCCGACTAAGAAGAAGATCGTGTCGGTCGGCGAAAAACGACCGTTGTTTTCGACGTAATCGACCGAACCGTCCGGCGCGAACATCACCGTAACGTTGTAACCGCGCGCGACGCCGTTTCCGTCGACGTAGCCGATCGCGAACGAGGAATCGTCCGTTCCCGACCATTCGAGGTCGACGACCGCGCCTTGCGGCAAACCGATCGGCGCCGTCATCGTCGGTCGCGGGTCGCGAACGACTTTAAACGTCGCGTTTTGCAAAATCGGGAGGTCGACGCCCGGCAGCTTTTCGATAAAAAACGCGCCCGCGACGACGTGAATCGGGTAATACGGCCCGGCGCCGTTGAATTGAATCTTCGCGCCGCGCTCGTCGCCGACCATCGCGCCCCAATACGAGTCGTTGTTGACGCGCACTCGACGCAACCGACGGTCGCCGTCGAAAATATCGTCTTCGGCGTAAACGTCGACCGTCGCGCCCTGCTCGAGCCCGCTGTAATACGGCGGCGTCTCGACTTGACGCAACACCAGCGACGCGCTTCCGAAATCGGTCGACGGGTCGTAGGTTCCGGCGAAGTGTTCGAACGTAACGCCGCAGGGGCGCCCGGTCGCCATCGCTCTCGCTCGGGCGCGGTTCAGGTACGTCGAAACGGTCGAGCCGGCTTGCTTCGTCAGTTGCGACTCCATCATCGGCTTGATCGTCGGAACGCTGACGGCGGTAACGATCAAAATAATGGTCGCGACGACGAGAAGCTCCATCAGCGTAACGCCGCGCCGTTGTTCGCGCAATCTTTTCATCTCGTTCGCTTTCTTTGGGGCGCGCCGCTTTACGTTTCGTTCGAAAACGTTAAGCGGCGGCAAGTTCGCGTTGTTCGAAATTTGCGGTTCGTTCGGAACGTCCGAACGCGGGGTCATTCTTCGCACTCGCTAACCAGCGTTCCGGCTTCGGCGAAGTTGACGATATTGTCTTCGTCGCCGGAGTAAACGAGGTCTTTCGGCGCGATCGTCGGAACGCCGTCGCGCGGGCCGTCGAGGTTTTCGTCCGGGCCGAACGCGCCGTCGACGCCGGGGTGAATCATTTGGAAACGCTTCTCTTCCAACCAAACG
>JAFSFF010000264.1 GCA_017435375.1 Thermoguttaceae bacterium | reverse complement strand
GCGTCGCCGACGACCGCGCCTTTGCCCTCTTCGACCGCGTCGCGGAGGAGGAAACGTTTGCCCGCGACGCGGACGTAGCTGAGCCCTTCGTCTTCGGCGCGACCGGCGTTTTCCGCTTCCGTCGTGCTGGCGAACCAACGTTCGTCGATCCCGCCGCGGTCGAGCCCGAGCGCGTACCAGTCGGTCGGCGCTAATTTGATGCGGCGGCCCGGTTTGCAGAAGACGCGCGGAACCCAGTTCGGCGTCAAACGGAGAAGGCCGTCGCCTTCTTCCATCGCTTGAGCGAGAAGAGCCGGAATCTCGCCGGACGAAGCGACTTGCGAACGACTGAACGTAATCATCGGAAACCTCCTTCAACAAAGGCAAGGTAAAAAAAGCGGAAAAAACGGCGACGCTCCGACCGGACGGAAAAAAGAGTCGAAGGCCGGAAACGACGCGCTTTTCGACGCCGAAAAATCGCTCGGCGCCGCGCTGTTAATTAATAAGGGGAAAACTCGCCGATTCGCGTTAATACATTAATATATTAATGACAAAATCGAGCGAAACGGGGCCGGGCGAGCGCCGACGCTCCGACCGACTTGACGAAAATCGCCGTCGGAACGCGAACGGTCGAGCGGGCCGCCGTCGATAAGCGTTATTATGAACGATTCGGGCGCCGACGTCAAACTTTTTCTTCGATTTTTGCGATTTTTGCGAAAATTTTTTCCGACTTTGCCCCCGACGGCGCGTTTCGACGGAAAATAGGAAATTTGAGCGGCGTGGGAAATTTCGGCGGTCGAGCGACGGCGCGAAAAGACGGAAAATAGAGAAACAGGAGCGAATCGGGCGGTTTTGCCGCTTCGTCGACCGGAACAAAAAACGCCGCTCAACGGAACGCGTCGGGCGGCGGCAAAGCGGAAAAGGGCGAGCGTCGTCGTTCGACGCGGCGTTATTTGTCGGTTTTAGCGGTTTTGTCGACGGCGGCGGTCGGCGTTTCCGGCGTTTCCGGCGAATCGGGGGAAGTCGGCGACGTCGGGAAGAAACCGGCGAGCGCTTGGCGCGGCGGCGTCGCCTTCAACCAAACGAAGAGCGCGAGCCCGACGGCGAGGAGGCCGAGGCTGACGCATTGCGAAACGGTAAGGCCGGTTCCGAGGAACGATTCTTCGTCGACGCGGATTAGCTCGAGACAAAAACGGTTAATCGGGTAAAGAATCAAAAGGGACGCGAAAACGAGACCGTCGCGCTTGACGACTCGCGCGATTCCGAGGAGAACGAGGCAAAGGAGGAACGCCGTCGTCGAGCTGTAAAGTTGCGTCGGGTGAACCGGGCGCGCCGTCGACGGAGCGGGGCGGAAGACGATTTCGCGGAGCTTGCCGGGCGACGCGGTTGAGACGGTTTTATCGGTTTTAGCGGTCGCGTCGTCGGTTTGCGGCGGTTCGTTCTTTTCCGTTTGGGCGTTTTCGGACGTTTCGGGGGCGGTCGGCGGGTCTTGGACGACGGCCCAAACGTCAAAATCGGGAGAACCGGCCCAAATATGGAGGAAGAAATAGAAAACTTGCGCGTTGTTTTTCGGACGATAACGGCGAATCTCGGCGCGGCGCGCTTTCGCGTCGGCGGCGAGAAGACCGCGCGGAACGAGCCCGAGTTCGCAAATTCGAGCGCCGGGGACGATTCCGGCCTCTTCGGCGGCGCTTCCGGCGTCGACCGCGGCGACGTAAACCGGCGCGAACGTTTCGGTCGCCAAATTCTTGTGCGCGCCTTTGAGCGGGAGAACGTCTTTTTTCGCGTCGGCGGTTTGGGAGGTTTTGGCGTTTTCAGCGGTTTGGACGGTTTGCGTCGACGTTTCGGGGAGGGCGAGCGTCAAGCCGTAAAGGGACGTCGCGCCCTCTTCCATTTGGAGTTGGTGCGCCGGGCTGCCGGCCGGGAAAACGATTCCCCAAGGCGCGTCGCAGGGGCCGCCGAAACAGCAGCCGTTCATTAAGCAGCCGATTCGCCCGATCGAGACGCCGAGGAGCAACGCCGGCGCGAAGAGGTCGAGCGTCGCGAGAATCGGAAGTTTTTTCAGCGCCAAATAAGCGACGACCGCCGCGATTCCGCCGAGAATCGAGCCGTAAACGACGAGGCCGCCGTTCGTAACGTCGACGATATTAATTAAGGTCGCTCCGAACGTCGCGGCGCGAACGTCCGGCCAATATTCGACGACGTAAAATAGGCGAGCGCCGCAGATTCCGCAAAACGCGGCGACAAAAACGATTCCAAGGATCGCGTCGGCGGGGTAATTCCAACGTCGCTTCGCTCGCCAAATCGTTAAAAGGGTCGAAAGCGCGATCGCCAACGTTAAAAAGACGCCGTATCCGCGAATCGGAAAGCCGCCCGATTCGGCGATTCGCGGCCCGACGACGCGAACGATAAAGACGCCGAGCGCCGTTATCGTCGCGTAAAAAAGGGCGTCGTCCGAACGCTTGCGGAGTAAAGAGCGAAGAACGGAAACCGCGCCGAGGAGCAAAATCAGCCAAAAAAGAAGTCCGGCGCCGAAAAGCGGCAAGTCGAAAATTTCGGTCGGCAGGTAGAAAAGCGTTTGTTTCATTGTTTTTTGTCTTTGGTTGCTTTGGGGCGCTCGCGTTAGGCGGCGAAAGTGAACGGCGAAAGGGACGACGCGGCGGCGTCGGAGCGAGCCGCGTTGGAAAGTCGGGTAAAATAAAAAAAACGCGCAAAATTGGCGGGACGGGCGCTTTTAACGGCGCGTCGGCGCTTGAAATTTTCCATTTTGCCTTTATACTGAATTTTTGCGAAGGAAATTAAGCGGCGCGGACGGCGACGATCGCGGCGATTTTAACGGTCGCGACGAAAAAACGATTTCGGCGACGTTGGACGAGCGACAACCGGTTTCCGAACGGTCGCGGAGCGGGCGAAATCGTCGAAAGTAACGGTCGCGCGGGCAAAAAATTCTTCGCTTTAGATAATTTTACCTTAAAAAAAGTAGACTTCAAGCGTTTTTTCGGTTATTATATTAAAGACGGCGTTTTGTTTCGACGCGTCGACGCGCAAAGACCGGCGCGGCGAAACCGGTTTCGAGCGGCGAAAAGATCGAGAAAAGCGAGAATATTACGTCCCGCGTTCAAGCGGCGCGGCGACGACCGGCTCGAAAACAAGAGAATAACAAACGAAAGCGGACGCTTTCGGAGGAGACAACGACGAGATGGCGCGCATTTTGGCAATCGATTGGGACGGCGTCGAGGCGCGGTTTGCGCTCGGTTCCGTTCAGAAAGATCGGCTGATCGTTTGGAAAGCGGGTTCCGCTCCGATCGTCGACGCGGCCGCCGCGGTCGCCGAAGCGGACGAGGAAGCGGCCGAAGACGACGAGGAAGACGGTTTCGTTTCGGCTTCGTCCGACGAAAGCGCGGACTTCGACGAGGACGACGAAGGAGAAGAGAGCGACGCGCCTTTTGAAATCGTCGAGACTTCCGGAACGAAAAAGGCGCCGGTTTTCGACGAAGACGACGAAGAAGAGGAAGACGGCGACCCGCGCGTCGTTTCGACGACGAGACGGAAAAAGGGCGAATCGTTCAAAACGTCTCCGCTTGCGACGACGCTGAAGAATCTGTTGCGCGAGAATCGCGTCGGTTCGGCGACCGTCGTTTATTCGGCGGAGCGCGGCGACCTCGACGTGCTTTATACGACCGTTCCGCTCGCGACCGACGCGGAGACGCCGGAACTCGTCTTGAACCAAGCGTTGCGCGAATGGACGAACTTCGACGCGAAAACGCAGCCGCTCGACTATTTGCCGCTTGGAACGCCGTCGCGCGTCGGGACGCGCTCCGTCGTCGCCGTGTCGATCGCTCGCGACAAACAGCGCCGCGTTCGCGAAACGTTGATCGGCGCGACGCGGGCTCCGTCGAAAATCGAGTTGCGCGAACCGTCGTTGGCCGAATTTTTGCGCGCCGATTTTTGCAAGTTGGCGTTCGACGAACCGACGCTCCTTATTCAAGCGCTTTGCGACGAAGTGAACTTGACCCTTTGCGACGCGGAGAAAAACGTTCTTTATTTCCGGTCGTTTAAGGTCGCGACCGATTTGCCGGCGCCCGCGTTGGCGCGCCGGATTCGCGAGGAAATCGCTCGAACGTTGGCGGTCGGGATCGCCGACTTGCCGGAAGACGTCGCCGTTCGCAAGGCGTTGTTCTTCTCCGACGCGTCGTCGTTGATTTCTTCCGCGATGAACGCCGATTTCGACGACGCCGACGAACACGCGACGATCACCGAGATCGACGAAGACGAAGAGGACGCGGCGAGCGTCGTCGTCGAGTCGTTGCAACTCGGCGAACATTTGGCGCGCGAGTTGGAAGGCGAAGAGATTGAATTGGAGTTTGCGAACCCGTTCCGCGTTCCCGGCGTTCATATGAAGACGTTGGAGCCGGAGAATCCGGGGCGCTTCGCGTCGCTTTTGGGGATGTTGTTGGCCGAACGTCCGCAAAATCGCCCGGCGATCGACTTGTTGCATCCGCGCGAAAAACCGAAACCGCCGAAGTATTGGGCGATCGTTGTCGCGTTTCTTGTTCTTGCCGGCGCGGGATTCGGCGCCGCCTGGAAGTGGAACAAAGCGGAACTCGACCGCGAGCGCGCCGCCGTCGCCGAATTGCAACAAAAAGCGCAAAAAGAATACCAATACGCGTTGCGCAAGCAACCGTTGGCCAACGTTTTAATGAACGCGAACAACTGGCGCGACCGTCAAGGCGTCGTCGTTCTCGACGAACTGCGCGACATTGCGTTGCGCATTCCGAGCGCGCCCGATCTCGTCGTTACTCGGTTGGGGTATTTGGCGAATCAAAACGGACGGCCGACTTTCATTATTCAAGCGAAAATTAAATCGGCGGCGGTTTATCAAACGTTTCGACAAAGTTTGATCGCCGACCGTTCGCACTCGGTCGTCGGTCGCGGGCCGGTTCCGAATCCGAACGGCGGCGGATATCCGCAGATGTTCGACGCGCGCATTATTTGCCAACGTCGACCGGCGCAAACGTTCCTCGCGAAGTTGCCGCCGGAGTTGCGACAAATTTCGAACAAAATGCCGGAATATTTCGCCGAACGTCAAGCGGAAATTCAACGCGAACGCGAGGAAGCCGCCGCGAAAGCCGCCGCCGAGCGCGCCGAAGCGATGCGTCGTCGACAGGAAGAAGCGCAAAAACGAGCCGAAGAAGCGCGTCGAGCGCAAGAGGCCGCCGCGCAAGCTCAACAACCGGAAACCCCGTCGGAACCGGCCCCTGCTC
>JAFSFF010000263.1 GCA_017435375.1 Thermoguttaceae bacterium | reverse complement strand
GTCTCCGGCGGCTGCGTCCAGGCGCACGACTCGACCGTTACCCTCTCGACGTTGATGCCGTCGATCGCCGCCTATCGCGACGCGTTTTACGACCGACTGATTTTGCGCGTTCCGAACCGCGAGCATCGCGACCGTTTGACGGCGGAGGCGGCGCGCCTTTTCCAACCGTTCGCCGGAGCGCGGCAGTCGTTGAATCGAGCGTTGGCGAAACGCCGAGCCGACCAACTGCAGCGGTTCAGCTTAGCGCGGACGTTCGCTCGAATGGGGTACTTCGAAGAGTCCCGGTTGCAAGCGCAAATTATCGAAACGCCGTCGGCGCGGATTTTGTCGCGGATCGACTCGCTGATCACGAAGGCGCACCTCGCCGCCGACGCGGGCCGCGTCGCCGAGGGCGCGAAGTGTATGGAGGAGATCGAGGAGCTGTTGCGGCGCGGACTCGCTTGCGGCGCTTTTCCGGATCCTTGGTCGATTCTCGGTTTCGGCGCGCAGTACAGCCTCTTTACCGGCGTCGACTCCGTCGTCCACGACCATCGCCTCGACGGTTTTATCAACCTTTTGAACGATATTTTCGACTTGTACAGTCGACTTCAAAAAGAGGCCGCGGCGGCGGGCGAAGCCGATTTGCGCGTCGATTTGTCCGACAAAATGAGCGATTTGGCCGGTTGGTGGGATCAGTTCGGGAGCGACGAATCGTCGAGCGTCGAGGGATTCTCCGGTTTGGCGGTTTGGGAGTCGGCGGCGAAGGTGTCGACCGCGTTGGCCGGTTGGCGGCAAGCCGGGGGCGCGGTCGGCGACGTCGCGTTTTGGCGGCGGCACGTCGAGCGGTTCAGTTCGCCGAAAGCGTTCGTGTTGCTCGCCGAAGCGCTCCTCGACAAAGACGATTTGATTTCGTCGTCGTCTTTATTAATATATTGGCTGAATCAATCGGAAACGATTCCGCTGACCGAAGGGGATTACTCGTTCCATACGATCGCGTTTTCTTGGATCGAACAAGTTTGGAGCGAGCCCGGCGCGAACGAGAAAGAGCGAGGCGGTCGGCGTTCCGAGACGTTCGGAGCCGAGTTGACGCAAGAAGAATATTTGCGCCGCTGGAATTTGACGAAAACGTTTCTCGACCGCGTCGAAGCGAACGCCGGCGAAAACTGGACGATTCCGACGTTGCGGCTCGACCCGGATCGTTTCGATAAGAAAATAACGTTTCAAACGGAGAATCCCGTTCTCGCCGACTTGGCGCGTCGGCTGATTTTGGCGACGAAGTTCGCCGGATATTCGTCGCTTGGGATTCCGAAACTCGTCGTGAAGGCGACTTTCAAAGACGCGGCGCGAGCGGTCGACGTCGAGAATTTGCCGTCGCCGGAGGAATTCGAGCGGTTTTATCGCGAGAATGCGAACGTTTTCCCGAGTTTCTTGACGTATCGCGTCTTTATGCAGATCGTTTTGAACGAATTGCGGTTGTCGCCGTCCGTCCGTCGCCGCTATCAAGAGGGCGTTTTCGGCTTCGGAAAAACGATTTCCGTTTCGGACGCTCGTTTGTGCGTTGACGCCGGAAAAACGTCGCGTCAAACCGACGACGCGAGCGCGCCGACGACGCCCGAGGAAGAAAACGAGCGACGTAAAAAGGAACTTTGGGCCGAGGTAATTCGCGCCTTTGAAGAAAACGGCGACAAAGACGGCGTCGCGGCGGCGGAAGAGTTGCGCGACTCCGACGGGCTCGCTCCGAACGACGTCGAAAAGTTGGCGCGGCGTTTGTTGCGCGATTTGGCCGAGAGCGAAAACGACGAAAACGAAAAAGGGCGGCGGAGCGGAAACGACGGAGGCGCGACGAACGTCGACGGGCGGCCCGCTTCCGCGTCGGTTGAGTTTGAGAGTTTTGACGATTCTAGCGATTATGACGACGATTGGGACGGCGACGACGAGGACGACGAACGACGCGGAATCGATCCGTTGTACGGAGCGGCTTACGATAATATGTCGTTCCGAGACAGCGCCGAAGACGGAATCGACGACGACGTCGTCGAGGGGAAAGGGGCGAAGTTTAACGACGAAGGGGACGATTACGAGTTCGCGCAAGAGACCGACCGCGTCAACGAACTCCTTTCGTTCGTCTATTCGACGGCGAAACTTTGGAAGTTCGCGGCCGGCAAGTCGCCGATTTTGCGCGGCGCGGCGACGGCGACGCCGATCGAGCCGTTCGACGACGAAACGTTGAGCGACGCTCGTCTTCGTCTCGAAGGCTGGTTGGCGCAAGCGAATATTTTTGAGCGCGACCTGTACGAGCTGCTCGACCAAGCGTCGCGATTCCGCATTCCGAAACCGAACGGAACCGCCGACGGTTTGGCCGCTTACGACCAGTTGCGCGGGACGAAGGAAATTTTGCTCGACCGCGTGATTTGGACGATCGTCGAGGTCGAGGACGCGATCGTCTTTTTGAAGGCGGCGCTGCGCGACGAAAGATCGGAAAAATACGCGAAACCTTGGAAGTCGAAGGCGCTCGAAACGTTTGGGGCGATGTTGCGCGTCGATTCCAAGATGACGCGCCGCGTTTGGCCGGAGCTGATCGCTCGACTGGAAAACGAAACGCTTCTGTACATCCCGACGTCGCGAGGCGGGGACGCGAAGGCGATCGTCGACTGCCGTCGTTTGCAACAGGTGGTTACGCGCTTGTTCGAGTACGCGCCGCGCCTTGGGCTCTTCGTAGAAACGTTCGAACTCCTCCGTTGCGTTCAAAAGATGGAGCAAGCGCGCTTGTCGGCGCCCGGGTCGATCACCGAGTTCGACCGCCTTGTCGAAACGGCGACGCGCGGGTTGACCGAAACGCTCGCGGAATCGTCGAAATATTGGCGGTTGCGACCGGAAAGCCGGTTTGCGTCGAACGACGAGGCGCTCGTCGCTTACTTAGAGCAAACGATGGACGCGCTCTTGTCCCGATGGTTGGCGCATAGTCAGCATATCCGCATTTCGTCGGTCGAGGCGATCGCGACGCCGGGGCAGTGGAACGCGTTGAAAACCTTTATCCAAGAGTACGGCGCCGACCTGTTTACGCAGTCGTTTTTGAGTTTCCGCAACATTCGGGCGATTCTGCACCAAGGAACGCGCGTCTACTTGACGACTCTTTGCGAGTTGAAACAGGAAAAGAACGACGTCGAATTCGGCGACAAACTGGCGACGAAAATCGTCGAAGGCGCCGAAAATTTGGAGCGCGCGGCGAGTTTGTTGGAAATCGCGCTCGAATGCGTCGCGGAAAATTATACCGAATACGTCGATTATAACAGTACGACGACGCAATCGGATCGGGGCGAAAAGTTGTATATGCTCCT